>NZ_JARAVK010000456.1:0-3885 GCF_033792765.1 Streptomyces sp. PA03-6a
TGCGTGGGGGCGGCCGCGACCGGGGCGGACTCCCACTCCACGTCCACGCTGATCCCGCCGGCCCGCAGGGTGATCCGCCGCAGGGTGCCGGGCAGTTCGCCGGCCAGCAGCCGGGTCTGCGCCCGCAGCTCCTCCACGGTCATCGCGCCGTCGGCCGTCCCGCCGGCCGCCTCGGTGGTCTCCTCAGTGCTCGTGCTCATCACGCTTCTCCCAGTCCACTACCGGCTGACGGTCGGGGTGCCCGAAGCGGTCGAACCTGTCCCGGCGCACCTCGACGAGCCGGTCCCCCGGCAGGTCGAGCAGCGGGGCCAGGGCCCGTACCAGGGCGGTCTTGACATTGAGCGCGGTGGGGTACGGCGCGGTGTGCGCGCCGTCCGGCGGCTCGGGCACGATGGCGTCCACCACGCCGAGGCGCAGCAGGTCCGAGGCCGTGAGCCGGAGCGCGTCCGCGGCCCGGCCGGCCTGCTCGGCGGTGCCGAACAGGATGGTCGAGCAGCCCTCCGGACTGATCACCGAGTAGTACGCGTTCTGCAGCATCAGCACCGTGTTGGCGACGCCCAGGGCCAGTGCCCCGCCGCTGCCGCCCTCGCCGGTGACGACGGAGACCACGGGCACGCGGACCCGGGAGAGTTCGAGGATGCACTCGGCGATGGCCAGGCTCTGGCCCCGCTCCTCCGCGCCGATGCCGGGGAAGGCTCCGGGGGTGTCGACGAAGGCGACGATCGGCAGGCCGAACCGGTCCGCCAGCCGCATCAGCCGCAGCGCCTTGCGGTAGCCCTCGGGGTTGGGCATCCCGAAGTTGCTGCTCACCAGCTCGGCGGTGTCGTGGCCCTTCTGGTGGCCGAGGACGACCACGCTCTGGCCGCCGAGCCGGGCGATGCCGCCGACGAGCGCCCGGTCGTCGGCGAAGGCCCGGTCGCCGTGCAGGGCGACGAAGTCGTCGAAGACGTAGCCGATGTACTCGCGCGTGGTGGGCCGCTGGATCGTGCGGGCCAGCGCCACCGTGTCGCGTGTGCTGCGCACGGCCGGGACGGGCGTGGTGAGCGGCTCGGCGCCCGCCGGGTCCGGCAGTTCGGGCACCGAGGGACCGAGCAGGGTCAGCAGCCGGGCCAGGTGCTCGCGCTGGTTCTCGCGCGGCACGACCGCGTCGATCATGCCGTGCTCGAGCAGGAACTCCGCGCTCTGGAAGCCCGGCGGCAGCTCCTCGCGGATGGTGTTGCGGATGACCTGCGGTCCGGCGAAGCCGATCAGGCTGCCCGGCTCGGCGAGGATGACGTCGCCGAGCATGGCGAAGGAGGCGCTGGCGCCGCCGAAGGTCGGATCGGTGTTGAGGTTGATCACCGGCAGCGCCGCCTCGCGCAGGGCGGCGATCCATTGCGAGGTCTTGGCCATCTGCATCAGGGAGAGCGCGCCCTCCTGCATGCGGGCCCCTCCGGAGGCGGCGACCAGCAGCAGCGGCAGCCGCTCGGCGAGGGCCCGGCGGGCCGCGCCGGCGATGGCCTCGCCGACCACCGAGCCCATGCTGCCGCCCATGAAGCTGAAGTCGAGCACGGCGGCGACCAGCGGGCGGCCCTCGATCGTCAGGCGCCCGGCGAGCACGGCGTCGTTGCGTCCGGTCCTGGCCTGGGCGTCGCGCAGCCGGTCCCGGTACGGCTTGCTGTCGGTGAAGCCGAGCAGGTCGCGCGGCCGGTGGTCGTCGGGGAAGGCGCGGAAGCTGCCCGGGTCGGCGAGCTGCTCGATCCGGGTGTCCGGCGGTATGCGGAAGTGGAACCGGCACTCGGGGCAGACCTTGCGGTTGCGGTCCAGCCGCTTGCCGTAGATGAAGGCGCCGCACGCCCCGCACCTGCGCCACTGGACGTCCTGGCCGGCCCGTACCGGGCCCTGCTGCTGTGTCACGGCGGTGTCCTCCTCCCTTATCCGCGGTCCGGGACCTGCGCGAGCGGCCGTTGCGGCCGGCCGGCGGTGGCCCTGGCGATGCCGAACGGCGGCATGTTGCGGTAGACGGTGTGCGTCCGGGCGGGGTCCACGACGTAGGCCTCGTGGAAGATCCCGACGGCGCCGTCGTTGCCGACCGTGCGGTTGAAGCGGGCCCAGGCGGGACGGTGGGCGGCCTCGGTGTTGCGCGAGTACGCCATCAGCTCGTCCATGCTGCGCCAGTACTGGACCATGATCACGGTGCGGTTGAGCCAGGTGCGCGAGCCCAGGAAGCCGTGGTCCTTCTGCTTGTTGAGCTCGATCAGCATCGGGAACATGGCGAGGAAGGACGGCAGCCAGCGGTGCACCTTCCAGAAGCTGTTGATCCTCATCCCGATGAGGAAGAGGACGGTGCCCTCGGGCGGGTCCGCCACCTGGGGTACGGTCTCGACCTTGCCTGCCACGGGGCGCTCCTCTCGGATCTGCTCGGCTCACAACGGTGGGAACGGGCTCAGAACGGGTAACTGCGGGGCGGGACGCTGCTGGTGAGCGTGTGCCAGCGGGTGAAGGCCTCCAGGGCGGCCCGGCCGCCGAAGCCGGAGGCGTTGCCCGACGCGCCGACGCCACCGAAGGGCAGCCGGGGGTCGTGGCCCACGGTCTGGTCGCCGACGTGGACGACGCCGCAGCGGATCCTGCGGGCCAGCGCCCGGCCGCGTTCGGCGTCGGAGGTGTAGACGGCGGCGGTCAGTCCGTGGTCGGAGGCGTTGGCCAGGGCCACCGCCTCGCCGTCGTCGGCGAAGGCGGTGACCGTGGCCACCGGGCCGAAGACCTCGGTCCTGAAGATGTCCATCAGCGGGGTGACGTCGGCCAGGACGGTCGGCGGGAAGTACGGTCCGCGGGCCCGGCCGCCGGTGACCAGCCGGGCGCCCTGGGCGATGGCGTTCTCCACGGCGGCGGCGATCGAGGTGAGCTGCCGCTGGTCGATGACCGGCCCGATCTGCGCGTCCTCGCGGTACGGGTCGCCGATCCGCAGTGCCCCGGCGTGCCGGGCGAGCGCGGCGGTGTACTCCTCGGCCACCTCGCGCTGGACGAGGTGCCGGCGGGCGGCCATGCAGATCTGGCCCTGGTGCAGGAAGGACCCCCAGGAACCGGCGGAGGCGGCCTGTTCGAGGTCGGTGTCCGGCAGGACGACGAACGCGTTCTGCCCGCCGAGTTCGAGGACCACCCGCTTCAGCAGGCGGCCGCAGGTCGCGCCGATCTCCCGCCCGGCCTCGGTGGAGCCGGTGAACGACACCATGGCCACGTCCGGTGCCTGCACCAGGGCCCGGCCGGTGTCGGCGCCGCCGTGCACCACCTCCAGCACGCCCCCCGGCAGCCCGGCGTCGGCGAGGACCTCGGCCAGGAAGCGGCCGCCGGACAGCGGGGTGTGCGGATCGGGCTTCAGCAGCACGGTGTTGCCCAGCGCGAGGGCCGGGGCGACCGAGCGCAGGGCCAGCAGCAGCGGGAAGTTCCAGGGGACGATCACCCCGACGACGCCCAGCGGCACCCGCCGCACCTCGGTCTGCCTGCCGGGGTCGGAGCCGGGGCCGTGCGGGGCCTCGGGCTCCCGCACCAGTTCGGCGGCGTGCCGCAACTCCCCGGCGCCCGCGTGGACCTCGTAGAAGGCCTTGCCGGGGATCGACCCGCCCTCGCGGACCAGCAGGTCCTGGACCTCCTGGGCGCGTTCCACGAGCAGCCCGGCGGCGCGCTCCAGCACCTCGGCCCGGCCGGCGGCCGGCAGCGCCGCCCAGCCCGGCGCGGCGGCGGCCGCCCGGCGGGCGGCCGAGGCCACGGCACCGGGTCCGGCGAGCGGGACCTCGCCCAGCTCCTCGCCGGTGATGATCTCGCGGCTGACCAGCAGCCCGGTATCGGTCGCTGTGCTCACCTGCGTACCTCGGTCTCGTCGTCTGTGGCGGTGGGGGTGGGGGTGGC
>NZ_JARAVK010000457.1:0-3848 GCF_033792765.1 Streptomyces sp. PA03-6a
GCCCATGGCCGGGGAGAAGACCGGCGCGACCGGGGGGAGACCCGGCGGGTCCGCCGCCGCGCGGCCCGCACGCGTCACCCGCATGTCCGTCGAGCAGCCGCTGTGGCGCGCCCTTACCGGCTACCGGCTGCTGACCGCGGCGTACGCCATCGGGCTCTACGCCGCCGCGTACCACGAGCACGCACACCCCCTGGCGGGGGCGGCCTACATGGCGGTGCTCGCCGTGTGGACGCTGGCCACCGTCGGCAAGGTGAGCTCGCCCCAGCGCTGCACCAGGCCCTTCCTCATCGTCGACCTCGGCGTCGCGATCACCGGCATCCTCATCACCCCGGTCGTCGAGGCGCACCAGCGCATCCTCGACGGCGGCCCCACCCTCCCGTCGATCTGGACCGCCGGCTCCGTGCTCGCCTTCGCCATCAAGGGCGGCTGGCGCTGGGCCGCCGCCGCCTCCTGCCTCGTCGGCGGCGCCAACCTCGTCGAACGCGGCGCCCCGGCCCGTGACACCCTCCACAACGTGCTGCTGGTGGCCATCGCCAGCATCGCCATCGGGTACGTCGTCGAGGTCGCCCGCGCCAGCGAACGCACCCTCGCCCGCGCCCTGCAGATCGAGGCCGCCACCCGCGAGCGGGAGCGCCTGGCCCGCGACATCCACGACAACGTGCTGCAGGTGCTCGCCATGGTGCAGCGGCGCGGCGCCGAGATCGGCGGCGAGGCCGAGGCCCTGGGCCGCATGGCGGGCGAGCAGGAGGCCGCCCTGCGCGCCCTGGTCACCGACGGCGCCGCCGCCCTGCCGTCCCCCCGCGGTGCCACCGGCACCGATGCCGACGCCGATACCGGCGCCGGCCAGGACCCGGACGCGCCCCGCGACCTGCGCCCGCTGCTGTCCCCGTACGGCAGCGCCCGGGTCACCGTCGCCGCCCCCGGCACCCCCGTCCTCGTCCCGGCCCGCGCCGCACGCGAACTCGCCGCAGCCGTGGGCGCCGCCCTGGAGAACGTCCGCCGGCACGCCGGCGAGGACGCCCACGCCTGGATCCTGGTCGAGGACGAACCCGAGGCCGTACTGGTCAGCGTCCGCGACGACGGCCCCGGCATCCCCGAAGGCCGCCTCGCCGCCGCCGAGGCCGAGGGCAGACTCGGGGTCGCCCAGTCCATCCGCGGCCGGCTCCGGGACCTCGGCGGCACGGCGGAACTGGTGTCGGTGCCCGGGCAGGGGACAGAAGTCGAGTTGAGGCTCGCGAAGTGAGGGAGGAGATTGGGCTCATGGCGGTGAAGGTGATGGTGGTCGACGACCACCCCATGTGGCGGGACGCGGTGGCCCGCGACCTCACCGAGGCCGGATACGTGGTGGTCGCCACCGCCGGCGACGGTCCGGAGGCGGTGCGGCGCGCCAGGGCGGCCATGCCCGAGGTGCTCGTCCTCGACCTCAACCTCCCGGGCCTGTCCGGTGTCCAGGTCTGCAAGGACGTCATCGCGGACAACCCCGCCCTGCGGGTCCTGGTGCTCTCCGCCAGCGGCGAGCACGCGGACGTCCTGGAAGCCGTGAAGTCCGGCGCCACCGGCTACCTGCTGAAGTCCGCCGGCCGCGAGGAACTCCTCGACGCCGTCCGCCGCACCGCCGTCGGCGACCCCGTCTTCACCCCCGGCCTCGCCGGCCTCGTCCTCGGCGAGTACCGCCGCCTCGCCTCCGACCCCGCCCCCGCCGCGGCCGACACCCCCGAGGCGCCCCGCCTCACCGACCGCGAGACCGAGGTCCTGCGGCTCGTCGCCAAGGGGCTCAGCTACAAGCAGATCGCCGAACGGCTGGTCATCTCCCACCGCACGGTGCAGAACCACGTCCAGAACACCCTCGGCAAGCTCCAACTCCACAACCGCGTCGAACTCGTCCGCTACGCCATCGAACGCGGACTGGACGAGGAATAGCCCCGACGCCACCTTCGGGGGCGCGCCCGCTCAAGTGCCGCGCGCCGCCCGGAAGGGTGAAATCGGCGGACCAACATCCCCGCGGATCAAGGGATTTCACCGAACGGCCCATCCCACCTGTGACGCCGGTCACGCTAGCGTCGTGGACGCAGGCAAATGGTGCGAACGGGAAGGGATGGATCATGCGAGTTGGCGTGCTGACCGGCGGCGGAGACTGCCCCGGGCTCAACGCGGTCATCCGTGCCATCGTGCGCAAGGGTGTCCAGGAGTACGGATACGAGTTCACCGGTTTCAGGGACGGCTGGCACGGCCCCCTCGAGGGCGACACCGTGCCGCTCGACATCCCCGCCGTGCGCGGCATCCTCCCGCGCGGCGGCACGATCCTCGGCTCGTCCCGCACGAACCCGCTCAAGGCGGAGAACGGCGTGCGCCGCGTCAAGGAGAACCTCGCCAAGTACGAGGTCGACGCACTCATCGCGATCGGCGGCGAGGACACCCTCGGTGTCGCCACCGCCCTGTCGGACGAGTACGGCGTCCCCTGCGTCGGCGTGCCCAAGACCATCGACAACGACCTGGCGGCCACCGACTACACCTTCGGCTTCGACACCGCCGTCAACATCGCCACCGAGGCCATCGACCGCCTCCACACCACCGCCGAGTCGCACATGCGCGTCCTCGTCGTCGAGGTGATGGGCCGCCACGCCGGCTGGATCGCCCTCCACTCGGGCCTCGCCGGCGGCGCCAACGCCATCCTCATCCCCGAGCAGCGCTTCGACGTCGACCAGGTCTGCGCCTGGGTGGAGAGCCGCTTCAAGATCCGCTACGCGCCCATCGTCGTGGTCGCCGAGGGCGCCATGCCCAAGGACGGCGACATGGTGCTCAAGGACCAGTCGCTCGACTCCTTCGGCCACGTCCGGCTCTCCGGCGTCGGCGAGTGGCTCGCCAAGGAGATCGAGAGGCGCACCGGCAAGGAGGCCCGCACCACCGTCCTCGGCCACATCCAGCGCGGCGGCACCCCCAGCGCCTTCGACCGCTGGCTCGCCACCCGCTTCGGCCTGCACGCCATCGACGCGGTCCGCGACCAGGACTGGGGCAAGATGGTCGCCCTGCGCGGTACGGACATCGTCCGCGTCCCGCTGCGCGACGCGACGGCCCAGCTCAAGACGGTCGATCCGCGGCTCTACACCGAGGCGGCCGTCTTCTTCGGGTAAACACGGCGTTTCCCCGGCGCCGTCTGCGCTTTCCCCGCTTGCCATGGGCGATCACGCGGCCGTACATTCCCTGCACCCGGCTTGTCCGGCCGCTTCGTCTATCCCCCTTGAGCACATGAGGAGCGCCCGGCATGACGGGTGTACTGGCGGTCGCAGGCGGCACCGCATCCGGCAAGTCCACCCTTGCCGAGGCCCTGTCGCTGCAGTGTCCCGAGAGCATCGCACTGGTCCATCTGGACGACTACTACGTGCCCGCGCACGAACCCCTCAGGGGCGTGTGGACGGTCAGCGCCGGCGGGCACGCCATCCTCGACTGGAACCACCCCGGCTCCATCGACGAGGCCGCCGTCAGCGCCGCGATCGACGCGGCGCTGGCCCGGCCCGGCGTGCGCCTCGTGGTGGTCGAGGGCCTGTTCGCCCTGACCCTGCCGTCGGTACGGGAACGGGCGGACTGGCGGGTGTACGTGGACGCCCCCGACGACGTCCGGCTGGCCCGCAAGATCCTCCGCAAGATCGAGGTCCAGCGGCAGGACCCCCGGCTGTCCCTGCTGAACTACCTGCAGAGCGGACGGGACCGCCACGTCGCCCACGTCGCCCCTTCGCGGGCGCTGGCCGACCTCGTGGTGGACGGCCTCACCGAGGGCCCGGACATGGTGGCGGCGGTCCTGGCTCTCATCGGCCCGCTCCTGTCGCCCGTCCCCGGGCCCGCGCCCGACC
>NZ_JARAVK010000458.1:0-3836 GCF_033792765.1 Streptomyces sp. PA03-6a
CCTCCCACGGCGCGGCGAGGTCGCCCTCCTCGTCGACGACGTACTTGAGCTCCATCTGCTCCAGCAGCTGCTTGACCAGATCCTGGTCAGGAATGACCAGGTTCCCGGTAGGGCCGGGCTGGGGGTCTGGCTGGTCGTCGAGATTCGGAATCGAGGACGGGTCGATGCTCACCTTGCAGTTCCCTTCGTACGGTTAAAGTCATCTATTCTCACGAGGGCTTTCTCCCGACGTTCACAGGTGTGAGGTCCTTGAATTTTGAAACTTGCCAAGACGGCGCAATTAGGATGCAGGAAGAATCACGGGTGTGCATCCTCTTGGGCTGCCTGTCTGCGGGTTCCGATCGACGCTGGGCCCTGCAGGTTTCCACGTTGCTCCGCTGTCTCGGATGCTCGGTACGTAGCCGCGTCATGAGCGTAGAAGATGACTAGGTGAGTTTACGATGTTGCCGCGGTTCGGGGAGCGAAGACTGCTTCCGTGAGGGGCCGGTGAGCGAAGTCAGAGTTGTCGGTTCGGTGAGGAACAAACGCGTGAAGCCCCGGCGGAGGCGGCTCGCTCTTGCTCAAAGCCGATTTCACCGGGCCTCCGCACTGTCAGTCGACTTTGCCAACTTCAAGCCTGGCAGGAAGACGATCCATGGTAAGCGCTAGAAGTGTCGGCGTTCCATGTGGTGATCGCCCTGCGCGCCACCAGATTCCCCGTGTGAGCGTCCATGCGGGCCGGAGACATGGTATGTCTCAGACGAGAGGACCTGTGAGACGGGCGCTGGGGCACGCCTGTCGTCCCGCCGGCTACGCCCGGGAAGTACCTTGCCGCTCCGTGACGTCTCCTTGATGGGGTTCATCAAAACGCCGAAAGTCACCATCATGACCTCTATGCCCAGCCCGATGATGAGGGGCGCCACAAGCGACAAGCCGCTGACCCCGTCTCCGCTCACTACTCCAGCCACGCTCCGCACGCTGACGGCTGTCATCCCGGTGTAGTGCATACCGCTGATGGCCACGGCCATCACCAAGGCTGCGCTGAGCGTCGTCCAAGAACCTCTCACCCGCAGGGTGAACCACAGCGCCGTGGTGGCGGCCGAGATGGCGATCACCAATGAGACCGCGACCAACCAGGCATCATACCCCAACTCACCCGGGAATATGAGCGCTGCCATTCCCATGTAGTGCATCGCGGCGACACCAAGTCCAGTACCGACGCCGCCAGTGAGTACTCCCAGTACCGACTGGAATGTGTGGGCGACGAGGATCCCAAGACCTACGATCACGACGGCGACCACCAAGCTGAAAATGGTCAATGGTACGTCGTAGCGTAGCTCTACGTCATCGATAGTAAAGCCGAGCATGGCAATGAAGTGCATGCCCCAAATGCCCGACCCAAGGGTCAGCGCCCCGGATATCAGCCACGGCCAGCCTTCGCTCAACTTGCGAGCGTAGAAGCGGGCCGCACAAGCGATCCCGAGACTGGAACCGGCAACCGCCATGAAGTAGGCGGATATGGGATAAAATGCACTTGCGTACAGATGATGATTGTGCCCCAAAACGAACTCCCCACCTGGCACAGATAGCACGTGAGAGACGTTGACGCACTGGCGGGCGCGGCGTTCCTTGCGGATCGCGGCGAGTCTATTCCTATGCGTGGAACTCTCATCGACGTGCTGTTGAAAATTAGGCATCCGGCGTCCTTGAGGACGCTATTGTTCCGAGGGGAATTTGGTTCCGCTGCAGTTTGTGGTTGCGGAGCCAACCGATGCCTGGGCCCTATTTAAGGTCATGCTTTCTGGCGTGCTGTAAACGGGAAAAGCTGTCGATGTTCACCGACTGTCATATGTGGCCGATAAGAGACATGGCGAAATAGGTGCGGCGGGACTTTCTTGTAGTGCGAGGTGGGTGCTGTCGCTCACGGAAGGCCAATCAATATGTCTTTTATGCCGAATGGATGCAGGCCCCAATTGATGGGACGCTGACCTTTGGTGTGTCGACTCTTGGAAGCGGAAGGATGTAAATTTCTCTCGTCGGCTGCGTGACACCGGCCCGTGTTGACCGCACGCGGCATCCTTCTATTCGACTTGCTGTTATGGGAAGTCGAAATGGTTTTCCTGGATGCCTGGCCGGTATCTTACGAAGGGTGTTGATGATTCGATAGAACGTCAGTGCCGACTCAGGGATCTGGAGCTCCTGTTAGACCTCGCTCGTCACCACGGGTCTGCTTCGAGCTGGGAGCTTGACGGGTGGCTGAACATCACAGGCTGGATCAGCGCAACATCCCGGGCCACTGCTGAACTTGAGCTCATGATGACGGCTCGTCAGAACTCAATGCCCAGATCACTGAGTGTCAGGACTGGGCGGTAGCTTTCCGGCAGGAGTCAACAAGACGGGACTGAGGACAGGTTGCATGGGAGCGAAGACCGAGGTGCTGGCCTCCATGCCAATGCTGCGATTGGCGGCGGGTTCCAAGATGCATCGATGAGTGAGGTCAACCAGGCTGCCGCGCTGGTTGCTCGGGTTCGCCTAGATCACCGGATCGAGACGGACGACAACGAGTCGCGGGAAGCGACCCGGCTCTATCCACCGGGTGACCGCCTATGCGATCTTCGCCCTAGCCAGCAGCGTTTCGCTATCTGGCCTGGTGAGAGGCGTCGTTCGGAGTGTAGGGCGGGGATTGTTGGTCTGGGGCAGTCTTGCCGGACTGCCCCTCCAACGAGTGGGGTCGGCAGTTGGCTGCGCTGGGCACTGGGCAGTCTCCGGGTGTGGTCGACGACCTTGCGGCTGCTTCCTGGGATTAGAAACTCGACGAGCTCCTTCTATGTGTCGGACATCGTTTCGGCCGCGTTGACCTGTGCCACGGGATGCGTGACTACATCCGTGGTCTGCTCGGTCTGGTCGGACGCAAGCGCGGCTGGCAGCTGGCCGAGTTCGCCGGCCATCGCACCCCGGACGACTTCCAGCGACGGTTGAACATGGCCGTATGGGGCGCCGACGCCGTCCGTGACGACCCTCATGCATACGTTGCCGAACAGCTTGGAGACGATGGTGGCGTCCTGATCATCGACGACACCGGCTTCGTCAAGAAAGGCATCACTTCCGCAGGCTTGCAGCGGCAATACTCCGGCACCGCCGGCCGCACCGAGAATTGCCAGATCGGAGTGTTCGCCGCCTACGCCACCACCCGCGGCCGGGCCCTGGTGGACCGGGAACTGTATCTGCCCAGGTCATGGACGGACGATCCCCAGCGCTGCCGCGCTGCGAAGGTCTCCCAAGACCGGGCCTTTGCCACCAAGGGCGAACTCGCCAAGACCATGGTGTTGCGCGCGCTCGCCTCACCGCTGCCGGTCGCCTGGGTGACCGCCGATTCCGCCTACGGTCAAGAATGGCGCTTTCGCCGTCTGCTGGAGGAAGCCGCCGTCGGCTACGTCCTCGCCGTCCCGAAGTCTCAGCACGTGCCGCGCTTCGGCCGCATCGACTACCTCTTCACGCAGGCTCCGCAGGAAGCCTGGGAGAAACGCTCGTGCGGCAACGGCGCCAAGGGCCCGCGCATCTACCACTGGGCAGCCGTCCAGATCCCCGCGATCGAGGTCTTCGACGGCGACACACCCACACACCAGCGCTGGGCGCTGGCCCGGCGCAGCCTCACCAAGCCCGATGAGATCGCCTACTACCTCGGCTATGCCCCGGTGGGCACCGGCATCGACGAACTGGTGACGGTCGCAGGGCGACGATGGGCGATCGAGGAATGCTTCGTGCGACACGAGGCTGCTTGAGCTGAGTGAACTCACCGAGAGGAGGTTCCGTTGAGGAAGGTGTAGTTCCGGGCCAGTGTTCAGGGCCTGTCCCCG
>NZ_JARAVK010000459.1:0-3831 GCF_033792765.1 Streptomyces sp. PA03-6a
ACTACGAGGACGACTCTCCGCCTTACGATGCACCGCACCAGACGCCGCTGGGCCCGCCCTCCGGGCGGCCGGCGCTCCTTTGACGACACGGCCTAGCCCCGCCGCCGACCACCGCGCCCCGGATGCCCCCGCGGCCTCCCGGGGCCCCGTACGCCCTTCGAAGAGGACCGCCTTGTCCCTGCTCGCCACCGAACCCCTCCTGCGCATACGCGACCTGACACGGACGCACGGCAGCGGAGCCACCGAGGTGCACGCCCTGCGCGGTGTCGACCTCGACGTCCACGCGGGCGAACTCGTCGCCGTCATGGGACCGTCCGGCTCCGGCAAGTCCACCCTGCTGGCGATCGCGGGCGGTCTGGACGCACCGACGTCCGGCAGCGTGACGGTGGAGGACACCGAGCTCACCACAGCGGGCCCCAGGGAGCTCGCGGCACTGCGCCGACGCCGTATCGGCTACGTCTTCCAGGACTACAACCTCATCCCCGCCCTCACGGCCGCCGAGAACATCGCCCTCCCCCGCGAACTGGACGGCGTCCCGCTGCGCCGGGCGCGCAAGGAGGCCGTCGCCGCCCTGCGCGACGTCGGGCTGGAGCACCTGGCGGACCGCTTCCCGGACGAGATGTCCGGCGGCCAGCAGCAGCGCATGGCCATCGCCCGGGCGCTCGTCGGGGAGCGCCGTCTGCTGCTCGCCGACGAGCCGACGGGCGCGCTGGACTCGGAGACGGGGGACTCCGTCCTCGCCCTGCTCCGCAGGAGGTGCGACGCCGGAGCGGCCGGCGTCCTGGTGACCCACGAACCGCGGCTCGCCGCCTGGGCGGACCGGATGGTCTTCCTGCGGGACGGCACCGTCGTCGACGAGACCAGGAGGACGTACGCCGAGGCGCTGCTCACGGAGGGGACGGGAGGCCGGTGACCGCCCGGATCCACGCCTGGCGGGCGGCGCTGCGGATCGCCGGCCGGGACGCCCGGCGGACCCCGGGCCGCACCCTGCTCGTCGTCGTCATGCTCGCCCTGCCCGTCTTGGGCGCGTCCGCCGCCGACGTGACGCTGCGCAGCTCGCAGCTCTCGCCGGAGCGGCAACTGGACCGCACCCTCGGCCAGGCGGACGCCGAGCTCCGCTACCCGCGCTTCGGCCCCGTCCTCCAGGGGCCCGACCCCGACGACGTCGCTGTGGACCGCACGCCTGTCGAGGGGGCGACGGGCGGCGCAGCCGACGAGCCGGCCGGCGCACCGTCCCCGGCCGTCGCCGCGCCCGTCCTCGCGCGGGCCGTGCCGGCGCACGCCCGGACGCTCGAAGAGATCACCGGCGTCGCCAAGGTGCGCACGGGACATGGCACGTTGAACGCGGACGTCCTCGAGCTCAGGACCGCCGACCCGATGACCCGCGGCATCATCACGCTCAAGCGGGGCCGCTACCCGGTCCGCCCCGACGAGGTCGCGGTGACCGCCCACCTGCTGGAGGTGAGCGGCCTGCGGGTGGGTTCACGGCTCACCGTGCGGGACCTCACCCGCCCCTACCGCATCGTCGGCGCCTACGAACGTCCCGGGGACCTGACCGCGGACGAGGTCAACGCCCTGCCCGGAACGCTGCTCGCGCCCTACGGCCGGATGCTCGCGGCGGCCGGCACGCCGCCGCTCGAACCGCCGACCGGGACTCTCCTGGTGGCGGTGCCCGGCGGGTACGGCTGGGCCATGGTGAAGGAGGCGAACACCCGGGGCGTGACGGTGCTCTCGCGGGACGTCACCCTGCATCCGCCGGCCCGCGCCGACGTGCCGCTGTACCGGGAGCACCCGGAGCTGCCCAGGCCCCGGCCGGTGTCCCCGCGGGCCACCCAGGCGGCGACCGCCGTCGCTCTGGCGCTCGCGGAGGTCTGCCTGCTCACCGGGGCCGCGTTCGCCGTCGGCGCCCAGCGTTCACGCCGGCAGTTCGGTCTCGTCGGCGCGGGCGGCGGCGAGGCGAGGGACATCAGGGCCGTCGTCCTCGGCGGCGGTCTGGTCACCGGGGTGGTCGCGGCCGCGGTGGGGAGCGTCCTCGGTCTCGGCCTGGCCGCGGCCCTGCGCCCCGTGCTGGAGGAGTGGGGCGGCGCGCGGTTCGGAGGTCTCGACCTGCGCCCGCTCGACCTGCTCGGCATCGCGCTCCTGGCCGTGCTCGCGGGTCTGGTGGCCGCGGCCGTGCCCGCCGCCGCGGCGGCGCGGCAGCCGGTCCTGGCCGCGCTCACCGGTCGCAAGGGGGTACGGCGTTCCGGACGGCGGCTCCTCGTCGCGGGACTGGGCGCGTTCCTGCTCGGGACGGCGATCGCGCTGTTCGGGGCGGTGAGGACCGAGTGGAAGGTCGTCGTCGCGGTGGGCAGTGTCATCGCCGAGACCGGCGTCGTCGCGATGACCCCGACGTTCATGGGCGTCGCCGGCCGGCTCGGGCGCCGGTGGGGCCTGTCGCCGCGCCTGGCGCTGCGGGACGCCGCACGCAATCGCGCGCGTACCGCCCCCGCCGTCGCGGCCGTGCTCGCCGCCGTCGCCGGCACCGTGACCGTCGCGGCCTACACCGGCAGCACGGCCGCCCAGGAGCGCGCGGAGTACGAGGCCTGGCTGCCCACCGGAGCCGTCTGGGTGACGGTGGACGAGGACCGCGGCCGCGACGCCCCGGCTGCCAGGAGCGCCGTCGCCCGGCACCTGCCCGTCGGCGTCGAGGCGGACGTGGACCAGTTGTCCACCGGCCGTGCCGGCTGCGACGAGGACGGGATGTGCGGTCACGTGGACGTCCTGAGGCCTCCCGCCAAGGAGTGCCCGCTGTACGACATGGGTCCCTCGAACCCGCTGTCCTCCCTGCCCCGTGCCGAGCTCAGGAAGCTGGCCTATGACTGGCGCTGCACGTACGACAGCGCGGGCATGACCACTCCCAGCGGTGTCCTGGTCGGCGACGCGAAACTGCTGACCGTGCTCGGCGTCGACGACCCCGGGGCGGTGGCGGCCCTGGCGCAGGGGCGGGCCGTCTCCCTCGACCGCCGCAACGTCGACACCCACGGCAGGGTCGCCGTCCGGTTGGTCACCGACGACCTGGCGGCGAACGCCGCCGAAGCGCGGGGGAAGGAGCCGCCGGGCAGGGTCGTCGAATTCCCCGTCCACCAGGTTCCCGGCAGCCCGCGCAACTACGGCGTCGACGTGGTCGTACCCCGGGCGGCGGCCAGGTCGGCGCACGTCGGGACGGTGCCGCTCGGCGCGTACTTCACCACCACGCACCCGCCGACCGACACGCAGCGGCAGATGACGCAGCAGGCCCTCGACGACACCGGAGCCGACGTCCGGTTCCATCTGGAGGAGGGCCCCGACGACCCGACCGGCGTCGTGCCGCTGGCGCTGGGGATCTTCGCCGCGGTCATCACACTCGGCGCCGCCGGAACCGCGACCGGCCTGGCACGCGCCGACGCCGAGACCGACCTGGCCACCCTCGCCGCGGTCGGCGCGCCGCCCGGGATCCGCCGACTGCTCAGCGCCTTCCAATGCGCCGTCGTGGCCGCCACCGGCGTCGTGCTGGGCGCCGTGACCGGGATCATCCCGGCCATCGGCCTCCGCCTGGTCGACCGGCGCATCATGCTGGCCTTCCACCAACGGCAGCTCGACGAGGGCACCGCGCCCCGGATCACCGAGCACGTGTTCATCGTGGTCCCCTGGGGGCTGCCGGCCGCCCTGCTGATCGCGGTGCCGGTGGTGGCGGCCTGCCTGGCGGCACTGGCCACCTCGTCGAGACCGACGACCACGCGCCGGGCCGCGTAGGGCACTTCTGCCGTACGCCCCGGCCGGGGGAAATGGGCTGGCCTTCGGCGGGGTTCGGGG
>NZ_JARAVK010000045.1:0-47354 GCF_033792765.1 Streptomyces sp. PA03-6a
AGCGTCCTCGCTGTGTTTACTACAAAGGAACCTCGTCCGAGATGGACGGGGTATCAACATATCTGGCGTTGACTTTTGGCACGCTGTTGAGTTCTCAAGAAACGGAAGCTTCCTTCGAGACCGTTTCACCGGCCTCTCCGGGCTTTCCGGGCTTTCCGGGCTTTCCCTTCGTTGTCACCAGCTTATCAGACTCTTTCGGGCCCGATTCCCGCCGGCGGGGATTTCCTGCTTTTGCGTTTCTGCCTTTCGGCTTTCGCGCTCCCCGACTTTAGCAGATGCTTTCCGTCGGATTTACCGCTCCGCTGTGGGCACGCACGTCTCCGTGGCGTTCTCGTCGCGGGGGTTGTGACAACGTACTGGAGCGGGGCACCCCGATGCAAATCGGGGTGCCCCGCTCCTGGTGGTGCGTCAGACCTCCACGACCACAGGGAGGATCATCGGGCGGCGACGGTAGTTGTCGGAGACCCACTTGCCGATGGCTCGGCGGATGAGCTGCTGCAACTGACGGACCTCTGCGACGCCGTCGGAGGCGGCGCGGGCGAGGGACTCCTCGACCTTGGGGAGGACGTCGTTGAACGCCGCGTCGTCGATCCCGGAACCGCGGGCCTGGACGAACGGGCCGCCCACGACCTTGCCGGTGGTGCTGTCGACGACGATGAACACCGAGACGATGCCCTCCTCGCCGAGGATGCGGCGGTCCTTGAGGGAGGCCTCGGTGATGTCACCGACCGAGAGGCCGTCCACGTACACGTAGCCCGCCTGGACCTTGCCGGTGACCTTGGCGACGCCGTCGACGAGGTCGACGACCACGCCGTCCTCGGCGAGGACGCAGCGCTGCTTCGGGATGCCGGTGGCCTGCCCGAGTTCGGCGTTGGCACGCAGGTGCCGCCATTCGCCGTGGACCGGCATGAGGTTGCGCGGCTTGCAGATGTTGTAGAAGTAGACCAGTTCGCCGGCGGAGGCGTGGCCGGAGACGTGCACCTTGGCGTTGCCCTTGTGCACGACGTTGGCGCCCCAGCGGGTGAGGCCGTTGATCACCCGGTAGACCGCGTTCTCGTTGCCGGGGATGAGCGAGGAGGCCAGGACCACCGTGTCGCCCTCGACGATGCGGATCTGGTGGTCGCGGTTGGCCATCCGGGACAGGGCCGCCATGGGTTCGCCCTGGGAGCCGGTGCACACCAGGACGATCTTCTCGTCGGGGAGGTCGTCGAGCGTCTTGACGTCCACGATGAGGCCCGGTGGGACCCGCAGGTAGCCCAGGTCACGGGCGATGCCCATGTTGCGGACCATGGAGCGGCCGATGAAGGCGACCTTGCGGCCGCGCTCGTGGGCCGCGTCCAGGACCTGCTGGATGCGGTGGACGTGGCTGGCGAAGCTGGCCACGATGATCCGCTTCTCGGCCTTGGCGAAGACCTGGCGCAGCACCGGCAGGATGTCCCGCTCGTGCGGGATGAAGCCGGGCACCTCCGCGTTGGTGGAGTCGGAGAGCAGCAGGTCGATGCCCTCCTCCGACAGGCGCGCGAAGGCGTGCAGGTCGGTGAGGCGGCCGTCGAGCGGCAGCTGGTCCATCTTGAAGTCGCCGGTGTGCACGACCATGCCGGCCGGGGTGCGGATGGCGACCGCGAGGGCGTCGGGGATGGAGTGGTTGACCGCCACGAACTCGCAGTCGAAGGGCCCGATGCGCTCGCGCTGCCCCTCGGCGACCTCGAGGGTGTAGGGGCGGATGCGGTGCTCGGCGAGCTTGGCCTCGATCAGGGCCAGGGTCAGCTTCGAACCGATCAGCGGGATGTCGTCCTTCTCCCGCAGGAGGAAGGGGACGGCGCCGATGTGGTCCTCGTGACCGTGGGTGAGGACGATGCCGACGACGTCGTCCAGGCGGTCACGGATGGACGTGAAGTCCGGCAGGATCAGGTCAACTCCGGGCTGCTCCTCCTCCGGGAAGAGCACCCCGCAGTCGACGATCAGCAACCGGCCTCCGTATTCGAAGACCGTCATGTTGCGGCCGATCTCGCCGAGACCGCCGAGCGGGGTGATGCGCAAGCCCCCCTCGGGCAGCGCGGGGGGCGGGCCGAGCTCAGGGTGCGGATGGCTCAAAGTATCTCCTCACCACGCACGCCACAGGCCCCGGGCGGACACCCGGGGACACCGTGCGCGCATGACAGCGTGCTTTCTGTTGCGTTGTCCTCATGGAGCGATATTCAGTTCTTAAGTCTTTGGTTACAGCTGTACCCCGCCGGCGGCGAGATCCTGCTTCAGCTGTGCCGTCGCGGCCTCGCCGAGCTCCACGAGCGGGAGCCGGAGCGGGCCGCCGGGCAGCCCCTGCAGGGCCAGGGCGGCCTTGGTGGTGATGACGCCCTGGGTGCGGAAGACCCCGGTGAAGACCGGGAGCAGCTTCTGGTGGATCTCGGCCGCCTTGTGGATGTCACCCGAGAGATACGCCTCGAGGAGGGCCCGCAGCTCAGGGCTGACCAGATGTCCCACGACGGAGACGAAGCCGGCGGCGCCGACGGAGAGCAGCGGCAGGTTGAGCATGTCGTCGCCGGAGTACCAGGCGAGGCCGCTGCGGCTGATGGCCCAGCTCGCGGCGCCGAGGTCGCCCTTGGCGTCCTTGTTGGCGACGATCCGGGGGTGCTCGGCGAGCCGGACCAGGGTCTCGGTCTCGATCGGGACGCCGCTGCGGCCGGGGATGTCGTAGAGCATCACCGGAAGACCGGTGGCGTCCGCGACGGCGGTGAAGTGCCGGTACAGGCCCTCCTGCGGGGGCTTGTTGTAGTACGGCGTCACCGTGAGCAGGCCGTGGGCGCCGGCGCGCTCCGCCTGGCGGGCCAGCTCGACGGTGTGGTGGGTGTCGTTGGTGCCGACGCCGGCGACGACGAACGCGCGGTCGCCCACCGCCTCCAGTACGGCCCGGACGAGCTGCTCTTTCTCCACGTCGCTGGTGGTCGGCGACTCACCGGTGGTGCCGTTGACGACCAGGCCGTCGTTGCCTGCCTCGACGAGGTGGGCGGCGAGCTGCTGCGCGCCGTCGAGGTCGAGGGCGCCGTCCGCGGTGAACGGCGTGACCATTGCGGTCAGGACCCGCCCGAAGGGGGTCTGCGGGGTGGAGGTCGGAGCCATGAGTCCAACGCTACTCGGTGCCGGTGCCGGGACACCCCCTCGGGACCTGCGATGAGGACTCCGGCGCTGCCTGCTCGGGGGTTCAAGCAGCACCGGAATCCGTTTCTGAAGACTAGACGAACAGCATGAAACCCGGCAATCGGAAGATTCCGGATGAGTGGTGACCTGCTACGGAGCGACCCGGCCGTTGGCGTTGAAGGCGGCGTGGGTGAGCGGCATGAGCTTCGCCCATTCGGCTTCCATCCGTTCCCCGACCATCTCGATCTCCCGCTGCGGGAAGGACGGGACCGTGGCGAGCTCGTGCTGGGTGCGCAGGCCGAGGAAGTGCATCAGCGAGCGGGCGTTGCAGGTGGCGTACATCGACGAGAACAGGCCGACGGGCAGGGTGGCCCGGGCGACCTCGCGGGCGACGCCGGCCGCCAGCATCTTCTGGTAGGCCTCGTAGGAATGCCGGTAGGAGGCCTCCATGGCGTCCACGGCGGCCTGGTGCTGCTCCGGGGACCCGTGCACGAACTCGTACTTCCCGGGGCGGCCCTGCTGCACCAGCTTGCGCTCCGTGGACGGCACGTAGAAGACCGGCTGCAGCTCGCGGTACCGGCCGGACTCCTCGTTGTACGACCATCCGACGCGGTGGCGCATGAACTCGCGGAAGACGAAGATCGGGGCGCTGATGAAGAAGGTCATGGAGTTGTGCTCGAAGGGGCTGCCGTGGCGGTCCCGCATGAGGTAGTTGATCAGGCCCTTGGAGCGCTCGGGGTCCTTCGTCAGCTCCGCCAGGGACTGTTCGCCGGCCGTGGAGACCCGGGCGGCCCACAGCACGTCGGAGTCGGCGGCGCTGTGCTTGACGAGCTCGACGGTCACGTCGTCGCGGAACTGCACGGAATCGTCGGCGGAGATGTCGGTCACCGGGCGTCCTTCCTCATGGAGCTTGGGGCGGCGCCCAGCCTATGCGCCCGCTCCGACATCGCCCGACACCCGTCGACACCGGCCCCACCCCCCGCAAAGCGGAGCAAGGCAGACGACCGGCGGACCACTGCTGGCCGGTCCCGGCGGGGCCCGCTAGCCTCACCGATGTGTCTCTGCCCTTCCTCGCCGCCGACAGCGGCCACGACGAGTACGCCGCGGACGCCGCCCTTCCGCACCGGGTCCAGGACGGGTGGATCCGTCCCTACCGCCCGGGGCCCTGGCGGGTCGCCGCGGCGGCGATGCTGCTGGTGCTCGCCTCGTACCTGCTCATCGCGGGAGTGATCATGGGGCTCGCGGGCAACGGGCCCGGGGTCGCCGCGACGGTCGTCGCCGCCGTGCTGGCCATCGTCTGCGCGCTGCGTCTGCTGCGCGTGGGGTTCTGGGTGAGCACGCGCGGGCTGCGGCAGGTGGGGCTCTTCTACACCACGACGCTGCCGTGGAACCGGGTCGGGGCCGTCCGTACGGCCCAGCAGCCGGTGAAGTGGCTGGGGCTGCCCCGGACCGTCCAGGGCCAGGCCCTGGTCGTCACGCGGGCGGACGGCCAGCGGTTGCGACCGCTGCTCACCGACCACAACGCGGACTTCCTCGGCCGTACGGAGGCCTTCGACCAGGCGGCCGACGCCATAGAGGGCTGGGCCTCCGAGCTGAGCCGCTGAGGGCTCAGCGGGGCGCCACGCCCCGGTCCGGGCCGGGCACGTCGACGAGGCGGTGCGACGAGGCCCCGCCCGTCCGGGACGCGCACCGGTGGCGGGAGACGGCGTAGAGGCGACAGCCGGGCGTCATCGGGGGTTTGCCTGCGGCTGTTAGCGTCCGGCCGACCCGGCCCGCCGAGGACCTGGAGCGACTCTTGCTCGCACCGCCGCATCCGAACACGCTCCTCACGCATCCCGCGCCGCTGCCCGCGCTGGAACCGCTGCGGGGCCGCACCGTCGTCGTGAAGTTCGGCGGGCACGCCATGACCGACGGGGCGTTGCTGCGCGGCTTCGCCGCGGACGTGGTGCTGCTGCGGCGGACCGGGGTGCGGGCCGTGGTGGTGCACGGGGGCGGTCCGCAGATCAGCGCGCAGCTGGACCGGCTGGGCGTACCCGCGCATTTCCTGGGCGGTCAGCGCGTCACCACGCCGGAGACGCTGGACGTCGTGCGGATGGTGCTCGCCGGCAAGGTGCAGCGGGAGCTGGTGCGGCTGTTCAACGAGCACGGCCCGTACGCCGTCGGGCTCACCGGCGAGGACGCGCACACGCTCACCGCGGTGCGCCGCTACGCCGAGGTCGGCGGGGAGCTGATGGACATCGGCCTGGTCGGGGACGTGACGGAGGTCAACACGGCCGCCGTGGACATGCTGCTGGACCACGGGCACATCCCGGTGGTCTCGCCGCTCGGCCGCGGCACGGACGGCGAGGTCTACAACGTCAACGCGGACGCGGCCGCCGGCGCGCTCGCCGCCGCGCTGGGCGCGGAGGCCCTGGTGGTACTGACGGACGTGCCCGGGCTGTACGCGGACTGGCCGTGCCGGGAGCGGGTGCTGGACCGGCTGACCGCCACCGAGCTGGAACGGATGCTGCCGTCACTCGGGGGCGGCATGGTGCCGAAGATGGAGAGCTGCCTGCGCGCGGTCCGCGCCGGTGTCCGCACCGCACGGGTGCTGGACGGGCGCGCCCCGCACGCCCTGCTGCGCGCGCTGACCGGCGCCCCCGGGGAGGCCGGGACGACCGTCCTGCCGGGCTGAGGCCGGGGCCCCGTTCAGGGGGTCTGCGGCGCCTTCCCGCGCAGGGCGATCGCCCGCTGCATGGCCTTGCGCGCCCGCGGGGTGTCGCGGGCGTCGTGGTAGGCGACCGCGAGCCGGAACCACGTCCGCCAGTCCTCCGGCGCGGCCTCCGTCTCGGCCTTGCGCCGGGCGAAGACCGCGTCGGCGGAGGCGCGGTCGACGCGCCCGCTCGGGGTGCGCACCAGTTCGTCCTCCGGCAGGCCGCCCTCGGCCTCCAGTTCGCGGGCCAGCCGGTCCGCGTTGCGCGCGAACTGCGTCGTACGGACCAGGAACCAGACGCCGACCAGCGGCAGCACGAGCACGGCCACGCCGAGGACCACCGTGACCGGTCGGCCGTCCTGGATCAGCCAGACGCCACGGGCGCCGGCCAGCACGAAGTACACGACCAGGACGGCCGCGAGGACGAAGTAGGTGATCTTTGCGCGCATGGTGGGCGAACCGGCTCTCAGTCTGTCGTCTCTCGGTCGGTCAGTCGAGGTCCATGAAGTGCTCCAGGCCGAAGGTGAGTCCCGGCGTGGAGACGACCCTGCGCACGCCGAGCAGCACGCCCGGCATGAAGGAGCCGCGGTTCATGGAGTCGTGACGGATGGTGAGGACCTCTCCGGCGTCGCCGAAGAGCACCTCCTGGTGGGCGACGAGACCGCGCAGCCGCACCGCGTGCACGGGCACGCCCTCGACGTCGGCGCCGCGCGCGCCGTCCAGGGCGGTGGCGGTGGCGTCCGGCTGCGCGCCGAGCCCGGCCTCGCGGCGGGCGTCGGCGATGAGCTGCGCGGTGCGCACGGCGGTGCCGCTGGGGGCGTCGACCTTGTCCGGGTGGTGGAGTTCGACGATCTCCGCGGACTCGAAGAAGCGGGCCGCCTGGCGGGCGAAGCGCATCGCCAGGACCGCCCCGATGCCGAAGTTCGGGGCGATGAGCACACCGGTGCCCGGCGTGGCGCCGAGCCAGCCGCGCAGGGTGTCCAGGCGCTCGTCGGTCCAGCCGGTGGTGCCGACCACGGCGTGGATGCCGTGCCGCAGGCAGAAGTCGAGGTTGCCCATGACCGAGCCCGGGGTGGTCAGTTCCACCGCGACCTGGGCCTCGTTCTCGGCCAGGGTCTCCAGCTTGTCCTCGCGGCCGATCGCCGCCACGAGCTCCAGGTCGTCCGCGGCCTCGACGGCCTTGACCGCCTCGGCGCCCATCCGGCCGCGGGCCCCGATCACACCCACACGGATCTTGCTCATCGTTCCAGTCCTCCGGTCCAGACGTTCGAGACGGTCGGTACGGCTCAGGCTCAGACGACGGACTCGTGCAGGCGGGCGGCCTGCCGGTCCTTCAGCGGGCCTATGACGGCCAGCGAGGGACGCTGTCCCAGGACGTCGCGGGCGACCGCGCGCACCTCGTCGGGGGTGACCGCGGCGATCCTCTCCAGTGTGGCGTCCACCGACATCTGCTCGCCCCAGCAGAGCTCGCTCTTGCCGATCCGGTTCATGAGCGCGCCGGTGTCCTCCAGGCTGAGCACGGTCGAGCCGGAGAACTGACCGATGGCGCGGTGCAGTTCCTCGTCGCTCAGCCCGTGCTCGGCGACCTGGTCGAGCTCCTCGCGGCAGATCTTCAGGACCTCGTGGACGCGGCGCGGCTGGCAGCCGGCGTACACGCCGAACAGGCCGCAGTCCGCGAAGGACGAGGTGTACGAGTAGACGCTGTAGGCGAGGCCGCGCTTCTCGCGGACCTCCTGGAACAGCCGGGAACTCATCCCGCCGCCGAGCGCCGTGTTGAGCACGCCCAGCGCCCAACGCCGGTCGTCGTGCCGGGACAGCCCCGGCATGCCGAGCACGACGTGGGCCTGCTCGGTGCGGCGCTCCAGCAGCTCCACCCGGCCCTGGCCGCGGATCGTGCGGGCGCCGTCGCGCGGTGGGCGGGGCACGGCGTCCGCGTCGCGGAGGGCGCCCGCGTCCTCGAAGGCCTTGCGGACCTGGCGGACGACGGTGGCGTGGTCGATGTTGCCCGCGGCGGCGACGACCAGCCGGGTCGGATCGTAGTGCTTCCGGTAGAAGCGGGCGACCTGGTCGCGGGTGAGGGCGTTGATGGTGTCGACCGTGCCGAGGACGGGGCGGCCCAGCGGGGAGTCGCCCAGCATGGCGGTGGCGAACAGGTCGTGGACCTGGTCCCCGGGGTCGTCCTCGGTCATCGCGATCTCCTCCAGGACCACACCGCGCTCGGCGTCGATGTCCTCCTGGCGGATCAGGGACCCGGTCAGCATGTCGCTGACCACGTCGATGGCGAGCGGCAGGTCGGTGTCGAGGACACGCGCGTAGTAGCACGTGTACTCCTTGGCCGTGAAGGCGTTCATCTCGCCGCCGACGGCGTCGATGGCCGAGGAGATCTCGAGTGCGCTGCGCCGCGCGGTGCCCTTGAAGAGCAGGTGCTCCAGGTAGTGCGTGGCGCCGTTGAGTGCCGGGGTCTCGTCGCGGGAACCGACGCCGACCCAGATGCCGAAGGTCGCGGAGCGCACCGTCGGCAGGGTCTCGGTGACGACGCGCAGTCCCCCGGGGAGGACGCTGCGCCGGACCGTACCGATGCCGTCGGCGCCGGGCAGCAGGGTCTGCGTGCGGACGGCCCGCCCCTTGGTGGAGGGGCGGGCCGTCACGCGTGTGGAGCCGGTGGTCACTTCTCGGACGCGTCCTCGGCCTTGTCGTCGGCCGCGGTCTCTTCGCCCTCGATGACCGGGATCAGCGACAGCTTGCCGCGCTGGTCGATCTCGGCGATCTCGACCTGGACCTTGGAGCCCACGGCGAGGACGTCCTCGACGTTCTCGACGCGCTTGCCGCCGGCCAGCTTGCGGATCTGCGAGATGTGCAGCAGGCCGTCCTTGCCCGGGAGCAGGGAGACGAAGGCACCGAAGGTGGTGGTCTTCACGACCGTGCCCAGGTAGCGCTCGCCGACCTCGGGCATCGTCGGGTTGGCGATGCCGTTGATCGTGGCGCGGGCGGCCTCGGCGGACGGGCCGTCGGCGGCACCGATGTAGATGGTGCCGTCGTCCTCGATGGTGATCTCGGCGCCGGTGTCCTCCTGGATCTGGTTGATCATCTTGCCCTTGGGGCCGATGACCTCACCGATCTTGTCCACCGGGATCTTGACGGTGATGATGCGCGGGGCGTTCGGCGACATCTCGTCCGGGGTGTCGATCGCCTCCATCATCACGTCGAGGATGTGCAGACGGGCGTCGCGGGCCTGCTTGAGGGCCGCGGCCAGGACCGACGCCGGGATGCCGTCGAGCTTGGTGTCCAGCTGCAGCGCCGTGACGAACTGCTTGGTGCCGGCGACCTTGAAGTCCATGTCGCCGAAGGCGTCCTCCGCACCGAGGATGTCGGTGAGGGTGACGTAGTGGGTCTCGCCGTCGATCTCCTGGGAGATCAGGCCCATGGCGATGCCGGCGACGGGGGCCTTCAGCGGCACACCGGCGTTCAGCAGCGACATGGTGGAGGCGCAGACCGAGCCCATCGAGGTGGAGCCGTTGGAGCCGAGCGCCTCGGAGACCTGGCGGATGGCGTACGGGAAGTCCTCGCGGGCCGGCAGGACCGGGAGGATGGCCCGCTCGGCCAGCGCGCCGTGGCCGATCTCGCGGCGCTTGGGGGAGCCCACGCGGCCGGTCTCGCCGACGGAGTACGGCGGGAAGTTGTAGTTGTGCATGTAGCGCTTGCGCGTCTCGGGCGCGAGCGTGTCCAGCTGCTGCTCCATGCGGAGCATGTTGAGGGTGGTGACGCCCAGGATCTGGGTCTCACCGCGCTCGAACAGGGCCGAGCCGTGCACCCGCGGGATGGCCTCGACCTCGGCGGCCAGGGTGCGGATGTCGGTGACACCGCGGCCGTCGATGCGGACCTTGTCCTTGATGACGCGCTCGCGGACCAGCTTCTTGGTCAGCGAGCGGTAGGCCGCGGAGATCTCCTTCTCGCGGCCCTCGAACTGCGGGAGCAGCTTCTCGGCGGCGAGACCCTTGACGCGGTCCAGCTCGGCCTCGCGGGCCTGCTTGCCGGCGATGGTCAGCGCCTGCTTGAGCTCGTCGGAGACGGCGGCCTCGAGCGCCTCGAACACGTCGTCCTGGTAGTCCAGGAAGATCGGGAACTCGGCGGTCTCCTTGGCGGCCTTCGCGGCGAGGTCGGCCTGCGCCTTGCACAGCACCTTGATGAAGGGCTTGGAGGCCTCCAGGCCCGCCGCGACGACCTCCTCGGTCGGCGCCTCGGCGCCGTCCTCGACGAGCTTGATCGTCTTGGTGGTGGCCTCGGCCTCGACCATCATGATCGCGACGTCGCCGTCCTCGAGGGTGCGGCCGGCCACGACCATGTCGAAGACGGCGTCCTCCAGCTCGCTGTGGGTCGGGAAGGCGACCCACTGGCCGCGGATCAGCGCGACGCGGACGCCGCCGACCGGGCCGGAGAACGGCAGACCGGCCAGCTGCGTGGAGCAGGAGGCGGCGTTGATGGCGACCACGTCGTAGAGGTGGTCGGGGTTGAGTGCCATGATCGTCGCCACGACCTGGATCTCGTTGCGCAGGCCCTTCTTGAAGGACGGGCGCAGCGGGCGGTCGATCAGGCGGCAGGTGAGGATCGCGTCCTCGGAGGGACGGCCCTCACGGCGGAAGAAGGAACCGGGGATCCGCCCGGCCGCGTACATGCGCTCCTCGACGTCCACCGTCAGCGGGAAGAAGTCGAGCTGGTCCTTCGGGTGCTTCGAGGCGGTGGTGGCCGACAGCACCATGGTGTCGTCGTCCAGGTAGGCCACGGCCGAGCCGGCGGCCTGACGGGCCAGGCGGCCCGTCTCGAAGCGGATCGTACGGGTGCCGAAGCTGCCGTTGTCGATCACGGCTTCGGCGTAGTGGGTCTCGTTCTCCACTATGGGGATTCTCCTCTTTCGTGCCCCCGGGCGTCTTCCCGGGAGCCGTCGGTGGAGGGGCGTCCCGCCGGGCCGGTCTTCGATCGAAGCCACCGGGACGTACGTGCTGCCCGGGGGCCACTACCGAGGACCGGCTCTGGTGGCGTTTAGGAGGACGCTCCCTCCGCATGCTCTATGGCGTTGTGTATGGGACCAGACTACAAAGCTTCGGTCCCGGTCTCGCGCCCAGCGCGGTCCCGTACGTACGCCAAGGGAGCGGCTCCCGGACGGGAACCGCTCCCTTTACGGCGTCTCAGCGGGCGCCGGCCGCGCCACGGCGGATGCCGAGGCGCTCGACGAGCGCACGGAAGCGCTGGATGTCCTTCTTGGCCAGGTACTGCAGCAGGCGGCGGCGCTGGCCGACCAGGATCAGCAGACCACGACGGGAGTGGTGGTCGTGCTTGTGGGTCTTGAGGTGCTCGGTCAGGTCCGAGATGCGGCGCGAGAGCAGCGCGACCTGGACCTCGGGGGAGCCGGTGTCGCCCTCCTTGGTGCCGAACTCGGCGATGATCTGCTTCTTCGTCGCGACGTCGAGCGACATGCGGTCTCCTTGTGGTGTCGGTGCCTCCGAGCGCCCCTGGTCTGCGTCACAGGAGAAGCTGCGATGACTCGGAAGGCATGACGCGCCGCACATGGGCGGACGCATCGGTCACACAGAGTACCACCCCGGGCCCGGTGCGATCTCCGGGGCCGGGGTGGCGGTGCTGCGGGCGGCTCGCGGGCGTCCCGGCTCAGCCGCTGGTCATGCCGCGGGCCTCGGCGTACAGGTCGAGGACCGCGAGGGCGAGCGGGATGAGGGAGAGCAGCACGGTCGCCTCGGCGAGGTCGAGCATCCGGCCCCAGAAGGGGGTGACGCCCTTGCTCGGGACGACGAGGGCGATCGCGACCAGGAGGGTGGCGCCCAGGGCCACCGCGGCGGACAGCCACACGGTGCGGATGTCGAGCGAGGAGTGGTTGCCGCGCAGCAGGTCGGTGAGGACGTCGGTCGGCAGGTTGAGGGCGAGACCGATGATCAGCAGCCCGATGGTGATCACACCGGCCACCATCAGCGTCACGACCTGCGAGGTGTAGCGGAACAGCCGGGCGCGCATCAGCGTCGCCAGGCCCATCGCGAGGGCGAGCAGCTGCGCCCAGGCGCTGTCGGAGAAGCCGAGCACGACGCCGGCGGAGCCGACGATCGCGGCCGCGCAGCCGCCGACCAGGCCCAGCAGCAGCTCGTGGCCGCGACGGGCCTGGTTGGTGATCCGGTCGAAGTCGACCGGCTCCTCCTCGCCCTGCCGGTCGCCGTCGCCGCGGTGCCGGGCCTGGACCTGGTCGGGCGAGCGGAAACCGATGGGCAGCCGGGCGAAGCGGGCGGACCAGCCGGGCAGGAAGCCGATGACGGCGATCATGACGACGGCGGTGACGGCGGCCGCCTCGCGCGGCGCGGCGTCCGTGAGGATCGCCACGAAGGTGGCCACGGTGCCGACGCCTGCGGTGAAGGAGGCCGCGACGAACGGCGCGTCCCCCTGCGGCAGCATCAGCACAAGGAGCACGGCGGCGACGAGCACCACGACGCAGCCGATGAGGAAGTGCAGCCGGCCGGGTCCCTCGGTCTTGCCGACGCCCATGACCCCGGAGCCGGCGACGAGCAGCAGCGGCAGGGAGGCGAGGCCGAGGGCGACGGCGGAGTGCCGGTCGTCGTACACGCGGGCGCGCACCGAGGCGAGCGCCACCAGCACCAGGCCCGCGGCGCCGGCGAGGATGCCGGGGAGGCCGTGCATGTCGTGCTTGACCGGCTCGGAGAACCAGAGCACGAAGGCCATGAGCGCGAGCAGGATGACGCCCGCGGTCAGGCCCACGCCGCGCATGAGGCCGTCGTTCCAGCTGCGGCGGTCGGTCTGGACCGCGGCGGCGACGGCATCGACGACGTCGTCGAACACGGCGGGCGGCAGCGAGTCCGCGAACGGACGCAGCAGCAGCAACTCGCCGTCGTGGACGCGCTGTTCGGCCAGGGACAGGGTGTCGTCGAGGACACGCCCGTCACGGCGGACCAAGTTGTAGCCGGTGGGGGCGGCTTCGTCGGGCGTCTGGCCCGACAGGCGCAGTATCTCGGGATGGATGTCGGAGAGCGGTACGTCCTCCGGAAGTGCCACATCGATCCGGCTGTTCGGCGCCGCCACCGTGACTCTGCAGAATCCCGTCGCTGAGATCGTGCTCACCTGGAGTGGTCCCCCTCGTCCGGTGATGGATGGGTAGAGGTCGGGTCCACGCGGCCGTCCAGGGTCGGACCCCCGTTCCGCGCTTCGCGATCCGTCACCCTACCGGGTACCCCAAGTCCCTTGTCCCTCACCCGTCCCAGTGCCTTGTGACTGTCATGCCCAGTAGGATCGCCACCTGCCTGTGGTCCAATGCCCGCCCCGTGCGGGGGTGGAGCGCGACCGGGACGTGTCATACGGGGGACCGTCGCCACGGGGGCGGCCCGAAACTGCGATTCGCGTGAAGGACTGGTGCATCGGTGAGCGTGGTCGTCATCAAGCGCCCGCCGCGGGTTTACCCGCCGGAGGTGCCGAATGAGGAGGTACGGCTCGAAGCCCCGCCCGAACTGCCACGCGGCGAGGACCAGGGCCTGCTGATGAATCTGCTGCCGATGCTCGGCATGGGTTCGTCGGCGGCGTTCTTCTTCCTGCCGACGGGGTCGGGGACCTCCGGCGGGTTCATGAAGGTCATGGGCGTGCTCATGATGGGCTCCACCGTGGCGATGGTGGTGGCCCAGATCGTGCGCTCCCGCAAGGGGCCGTCGGGGCAGATGGCGGAGGCCCGCCGGGACTACCTGAAGTACCTGGCGCAGATACGCCGCGGGGTGCGCAAGACCGCCCGCAAGCAGCGCGACGCACAGTATTACCTGCACCCCGCGCCCGAACAGCTGTGGGCGCTGGTCGCCGAGGGCTCGCGGGTGTGGGAACGCCGGCTCAGCGACCCGGACTTCGCGCAGGTGCGGGTGGGCCTGGGGCCCCAGCAGCTGTCGACGCCGCTGGTGGCGCCGGAGACCGCCCCGGTGGACGAGCTGGAACCGCTGACCGCGCACTCGATGCAGCAGTTCATCGCGGCGCACGGTTCGCTGGACAACCTGCCGCTGGCCGTGGGCCTGCGCTCCTTCTACCACGTGACGGTCTCCGGGGACCCCGACACCGTCTACGGGCAGACCCGCTCCATCGTGGGCCAACTGTGCTCCCTGCACTCGCCGGAGGACCTGGTCGTCGCCGTCGTGGCGGCGCCCGGCGCGCAGTCGGAGTGGGAGTGGGTCAAGTGGCTGCCGCACGCGCAGCACAAGGAGCACGACGGCGCGGGCTCGCGCCGTCTGATATGCGGCGACCTGGGTGAGGTCGAGGAGCTGCTGGCGGACGAGCTGGACGGCAGGCCGCGCTTCAACCGCGAGGGCCAGACGGTGCTGGACCAGCCGCACGTGGTGATCGTGCTGGACGGCGGCGGCGTGCCGGCGGACTCCGTGATCGCCTCCGCCGAGGGCCTGCAGGGCGTCACGATCCTGGAGGTCGTCCCCGGCGAGCTGGACGAGGCGCGCGGCTCGCTGTCCATCCAGGTGTGGCGCGACCAGCTGTACCTGGAGGCCGGGGCCGGCACCTTCACCGGCGTCCCCGACGTGCTGTCACCCGTACAGGCCGAGTCGCTGGCGCGGCAGCTCGCGCCGCTGCGGCTGGGCGCCGCCGACGCCGACGAACCGCTGCTGGCGAACCTGGACTTCACCGACCTGATGGGGATCGGCGACGCCTCGTCGGTGGACGTCGCGCGGACCTGGCGGCCGCGGACCCTCCACGAGCGGCTGCGGGTGCCGATCGGCCTGGGCGAGACCGGCGAGCCGGTCATGCTGGACGTCAAGGAGGCCTCCCAGGAGGGCATGGGCCCGCACGGCCTGTGCGTCGGCGCCACCGGTTCCGGCAAGTCCGAGCTGCTGCGCACGCTGGTACTGGGACTGGCCGTGACGCACTCCTCGGAGACCCTCAACTTCGTGCTCGCCGACTTCAAGGGCGGCGCGACCTTCACCGGCATGGGCACGATGCCCCACGTGTCGGCGGTCATCACCAACCTGGCCGACGAGCTCACCCTGGTGGACCGCATGCGCGACTCCATCACCGGTGAGCTGACCCGCCGCCAGGAGCTGCTGCGGCAGTCCGGCAACTACGCCAACATCACGGACTACGAGAAGGCCCGCGCTGCGGGCGCGGCGCTCGACCCGCTGCCCTCGCTGATCCTGATCATCGACGAGTTCTCCGAGTTGCTCGCCGCCAAGCCGGACTTCATCGAGATGTTCATCCAGATCGGCCGCATCGGCCGATCGCTGGGCGTGCACATGCTGCTGGCCTCGCAGCGCCTGGAGGAGGGCAAGCTGCGCGGTCTGGACACCTTCCTGTCGTACCGCATCGGTCTGCGGACCTTCTCCGCCGCCGAGTCGCGCACCGCGATCGGCGTGCCCGACGCGTACCACCTGCCCAACGTCCCCGGCGCGGGCATCCTGAAGTACGGCACCGACACGATGGTGCAGTTCAAGGCCGCGTACGTGTCCGGCACCTACCGGGCGCCGGGCACGCGGACGGCGAGCGGGGCACGCATCGACCGCTCCCCCGTGCTGTTCACCGCCTCGCCCGTGCCCGTGCGCATCGTCACCGAGCCGGAGCCGCAGCCCCGCGCCGGGCAGGTGGACGACGCGCTGGCCGACACCGTGCTCGACGTCATCGTCGGCCGGCTGGAGGGCCAGGGGCCGCCCGCCCACCAGGTGTGGCTGCCGCCGCTGGACGAGCCGTTCAGCGTCGACCAGGTGCTGCCGCCGCTGACGGTGAGCGCCGAGCGGGGTCTGCACGCCGACGGCTACACCGCCACCGGCAAGCTCCAGGTGCCGGTCGGCCTGGTCGACAAGCCCTTCGAGCAGCGCCGTGACGTCATGTACGCGGACCTGTCGAGCTCCGGCGGTCACGCGCTGGTCGTCGGCGGCCCGCAGTCCGGCAAGTCGACGCTGGTGCGCACCCTGATCGCGTCCTTCGCGCTCACCCACACCCCGAAGGAAGTGCAGTTCTACGCGCTGGACTTCGGCGGCGGCGGCATGCTGGCCCTGGACGGGCTGGCGCACGTCGGCGGGGTGGCCTCGCGCCTGGACGCGGAGAAGGTCCGCCGTACGGTGGCCGAGGTGCACGGCATCCTCAATGCCCGCGAGGAGTTCTTCCGCACCAACGTCATCGACTCGATGAACACCTTCCGCTCCCGCCGGGCCTCGGGACACTTCCCCGACCAGCCGTGGGGCGACGTGTTCCTCGTCATCGACGGCTGGAGCACCTTCAAGACCGACTACGAGATGCTCGACCCGGTCATCAACGACATCGCCACCCGCGGTCTGGGCTTCGGCATCCACCTGGTCATCACCGCCACCCGCTACACCGAGATCCGGCCCGCGCTGCGCGACCAGGTCCTCAGCCGGCTGGAGCTGCGGCTCGGCGACCCGATGGAGTCCGAGTTCGACCGCAGGCGCGCCGAGAACGTGCCGGTCGGCAAGCCGGGCCGCGGTCTGTCCCCGGAGAAGCTGGACTACCTGGCGGCGCTGCCCCGCGTCGACGCCTCCTCGAACGTGGAGGACCTCTCCGAGGGCATGGCGCAGTTCGTGGCCACGGTCAACGCCAACTGGTCGGGGCCCACCGCGCCGAAGGTGCGGATGCTGCCGACGATGCTGCCGTCGACCGAGCTGCCCAAGGGCGGCGACTTCTCCGACCGCGGCATCGCGATCGGTGTGGACGAACTCACCCTGTCGCCGGTGTTCGTGGACTTCGAGACCGACCCGCTGTTCGTCATCTACGGCGAGAGCGAGTCCGGCAAGTCCTCGCTGCTGCGGCTGATCGCCAAGCAGGTCAGCGAGCGCTACGAGTCCGGCAAGGCGCTGTTCGTGGTCTCCGACTTCCGCCGGGCGCTGCTCGGCCAGGTGCCGGAGAGCCACGTGTACAAGTACTGCGCCTCCGGCCCGCAGCTGCAGGAGGTCATGGAGTCGCTGGCCGGTTCCATGAGCCGCCGGATGCCCGGCCAGGACGTCACGCCAGAGCAGCTGCGCAACCGCAGCTGGTACAGCGAGCCGGACGCCTGGGTCTTCGTGGACGACTACGACCTGGTGGCCACCTCGATGGGCAACCCGATGCAGGTGCTGATGGAGTACCTGCCGTTCGCCCGTGACCTGGGTCTGCGCATCGTGCTGTCACGCAGCACCTCGGGGGCGTCCCGGTCGTCCTTCGAGCCGTTCCTGACCCGCGTCAAGGAGCTGGGCGCGACCGGTGTGCTGCTCTCCGGCGACCCGGGCGAGGGCCCGGTCTTCGGCAACGTCAAGGCGTCCAGGCTGCCCCCGGGCCGTGCGCAGTTCATCACGCGGCGCCGCGGCAACCAGCTCATCCAGACCGGCTTCCTGCCGGAGAGCTGAGCCCGTTCCGGCGCGCGGCGCCGGGACACGCGAGCGGGGGCGGGCCGGACGGCCCGCCCCCGCTCGCGTGTCCGCGTTCAGTCCCGCGGGGCCGGCGGCCGGTAGGCGGGCGGGACGTCCCGGGGGTCGCGCCGGACGGCGGCCGGGCGGTGGCCGCCGGCCGCCTCGTCCTCCCGGTCGTCCCCGGCTTCCCCGGCTTCCTCCTCGGCCTGCTGCTCGAACCAGCGCCGGGCGCGCTCCTCCTGCGCGGCCCGCTCCTCGGGCGTCAGCCGTTCGTCGGCCCGCTTCAGCTCGGCCATGCGGTCGCCGATCGCACCGAGGTAGGCGCTGGAGCCCAGTGCCTCGCGCATGCCGAGGCGACCGGAGAGCACCTCCCGCGCCATCTCCTTGAGCGTGCCGTCCACGGTGGGGTTGTCGGCGAGCGTCCTGAGCGCCTTGTGCAGTCGGCGGGCCTGTGCGGGGTCGTCCGCGACGTCCGTCAGGTCCGCGTCGCTGATCTCCTTGCTCATCGGTCCGTTCCCCCGGTCGAGAGTGTGGTGACGGGTGTGCTCATGCCATCGTGCCATCAGGGGGACGCCGCAACCACGGTCGGCGGTCGCGGGCGCCGTCGCGGGTGCGCGGGCCGGGCGGCACGGACACGCTTCGTCAACCTTTCGGCCGTCCTTCCCGGAGCGCTGATCGGAGTTCCTCGATCAGATGTGGCACGGTCTGTCTGAACGATGCCGAAGGAGGCGACGAGCGATCATGTCCTACCCCAAGCCCCGTTACCTCGGAGAACAGGGCGAGATCAGCGCGCTGTTCCGCTCCGCCGACACCGCCGCGGACGTGGTCGCGCCTTCGGGCAACCGCACCCACTACCTCGCCACGCACGCGTCGACGGACGGCGGCTTCGGCCTGTACCGGATCGACATGGGCCCGGGCTCCCCCGGCCCCAGCACCCACTTCCACCGCTCGATCTCCGAGTCCTTCTTCGTCCTCTCCGGGGCGGTGCAGCTCTTCGACGGGGAGCGCTGGATCACCGCCCGTCCCGGGGACTTCCTCCACGTGCCGCCCGGAGGACTGCACGCCTTCCAGAACGACTCCGACGAACCCGCGTCGATGCTGCTGCTCTTCGCGCCCGGCGCGCCCCGGGAGGAGTACTTCGAGCGGGCCGGCGAGATGGCGCAGCGCGGGGGTGCGGCGTTCCGGGAGTTCCTGCTCCGCCACGACAGCTTCTTCGTGGACCCGCCGCAGGTCGGGCCGGAACCGCTGTGACGTACGGGGGCGGCGGTCAGCCGACGCTCTTGTCGATGACGCAGAAACGGTTTCCCTCGGGGTCGGCCAGCACGACGAAGTCGGGGTCCGGCGGGTAGAGGTCCCAGTCGACCCGCCCGGCGCCCAGGGCGACCAGCCGCTCCACCTCCGCCGCCTGTCCGGCGGCGTCGTCCGCGTACAGGTCCAGGTGGACCCGGGGGTGCTCCTGCACCGGGGTGTCGCTGGTGCCGAGCGCGAGCCCGGGTCCTGCCGCTCCCGCGGCGGGCACCAGCACCGCCCAGTCGTCCTCCGCCCGCACCTCGCCGTCGCGGGGCACGTAGCCGAGGGCGGCGCCCCAGAAGGCCGCGGCGCGCCGCACGTCCGTCACTCCGAGCACGATCGTCCCGAGGGTCAGCATGCGTCGATTGTGGCAGCCGGCGCCGGACCCGGACGGGCCTGCCAGGATGGGGACATGGCCCGCGTCACCGTCGCCCACACCGCCGACCTGGACGCCGCCGTGCTCGGCGCGGCGCGCTCGCTGCTGGACGCCGCCTTCGAGGGCGGCCTGTCCGACGCCGACTGGGAGCACGCCCTCGGCGGCATGCACGCGCTGGTGTGGGAGGACGGCGGCCTCGTCGGGCACGCCGCCCTCGTCCAGCGCCGCCTGCTGCACGGAGGAAGGGCGCTGCGCGCCGGTTACCTGGAGGCCGTCGGCGTGCGCGCCGACCACCGGGGACGCGGGCACGGCGCCGCGCTGATGGACGCCCTGGAACGGCTGGTGCGCGGCGCCCACGACCTGGGGGCGCTGGCGGCCGCCGACGGAGCCGCCGCCTTCTACACCGCGCGCGGCTGGCGGCCCTGGCGCGGCCCCACCGCGGCGCTGACGCCGGACGGTGTCGTCCGCACCCCCGAGGACGACGACTGCGTGCTCGTGCTGCCCGGGCCCGCCCCGCTCGACCTGTCCGGCCCGCTCATCTGCGACTGGCGCGACGGCGACCTGTGGTGACCGCGGCCGGCCTCACGGGACGTAGAGCTCCAGGCGCCAGTCGTTGCAGCGGATGGGGTGCCCCGGCGGGTACTCGAAGTCGCACTCCTCCACCAGCGTGAAGCCGAGCTTGCGGCAGATCGCGTTCGAGGGGTGGTTGTCGACCTTGGGGAAGGCGTGCAGGAAGCGCGGGCCCTTCTCGGCCGCCGCCCGGGCGATGACGGCCTCCCCGGCGGCCACGGCGACCCCGCGCCCCTGGAACTCGGGCAGGACGCCCCAGCCGGTCTCGTACACCGTCCCGCCCCGCCAGGACTTCTCCCAGTAGCCGATGCTCCCGGCCGGGACCCTCTCGGGCAGCAGCACGATGCTGAACATCCCGCCACCGCCCTCGCCGCCGCTCGCCAGGTACCGCTCGTGCCGGACGAGCAGTTGCTCCTCGGTCTCGGGGCCGCCGAGGTGCCGCATCATCCCCGGCGCGTTCGCCCGGCGCAGCAGGTCGAGGTCGCCCTCCGCCCACGGCTCGATCCGTACCTGCGCTGCCATCTTCCGCTCCCTCGTCGCTCCTGCCGATCACACCACACGGGTCGGACACCGCCACCGATGAGTTCCGCCGGCCCGGCCGGTCCTACCTCCCGGAGCCGTTCCGCAGTGGCCCGGCCCGACCAGGAAGGCAGCATCATGAACGACATCACCATTACCCGGGTCTTCGACGCCCCGCTCGCCAAGGTGTGGAAGGTGTGGACCGAGCGGGAGTACTTCGCCCAGTGGTTCGGCGCGCCGCTGCCCACCGTCGCCAGCGACGTCCGCCCGGGCGGCGCCTGGCGCGCCACCATCACCACGCCGCAGGGCGAGATGCCGCTGAGCGGGGTGTACCGCGAGGTGGAGGTGCACAAGCGGCTGGTGTGGACGATGGACGTGCCCGGCGCGCCCGAGGTCGTCATGGACGCCACCTTCACCGACCGCGGGGACAGGACCGAGGTCGTCTACCACCAGCCCGGGGTCCCCGAGGAGCACTGCGCCACGGCCGAGGCCGGCGCCAACCACATCCTGGACAGCTTCACCTCCGTCCTGACGAAGTCCTGAAGGGAGGGCGGACGGACGTGACGGAGACGACCTTCGTCCTGGTCCCCGGGGCGGGCGGCGGCACCTGGTACTGGCACCTGCTCGTGCCGGAGCTGCGCCGCCGCGGCCACGCCGCGGTCGCGGTGGACCTGCCCACCGCGGACGACTCCGCGGGCCTGCAGGAGTACGCCGACGCGGCCGTCGCCGCCGCGGGCGACCGCGCGCCGCTGGTGCTGGTCGCCCAGTCGATGGCCGGCTTCAGCGCGCCCCTGGCCTGCCAACGGCTGGGGGACCGGCTCGTCCTGCTCGTCCTGGTCAACGCGATGGTCCCGGTCCCCGGCGAGACCGCCGGGGACTGGTGGGCCGCCACGGGCCAGCCGGAGGCCCGGCGCGCCCTCGACCTCGCCGAGGGACGTCCGGTGGACGGGGAGTTCGACCCCCTGGTCACCTTCTTCCACGACCTTCCGCGCCCCGTGGCGGACGAGGCCCTCGCCCAGGGGAACCGGCAGTCGGACACCCCGTTCGGCGTGCCCTTCCCGCTGCCCGCCTGGCCGCAGGTGCCCACCCGCGTCGTCGTGGGCCGCGACGACCGGCTGTTCCCCGCCGCCTTCCAGCAGAGGGTGGCCCGGGAACGGCTCGGCGTCGAACCGGACGTCCTGCCGGGTGGGCACCTGGTGGCGCTCGCCGACCCGGGCGGGCTGGCGGACCTTCTGGTGGGCTATCTGCCCGGCTGAGGCAGCGGCCGGCGAAGGTGCAGGGCGCCGGGGCTCCACTGGTCCCGCCCCGTGCCGCGTACCTCCGTCGTCCAGCCCTCCGCGGCGGCGACGGCGGAGGCGCGGTCCGGGCCCGCACCACGGAAGAGCCGGGCGGGGACGGTGACGGCGAGCACCGCCCCGCCGTCGGCGTCCCGCGCCCGGTGGGCCGCCGGCCGGCGCTCGGCGGCGGCGATCCGGGCGCGGATCCGCTCGGTCGCGTACGCGTCCCGCAGCGGCAGCCAGAGCCGCTGCAGGACGAACTGCGCGAGCAGCCCGGGCCTGTTCCTGCGCGGGGCGGCGAGGAGGGGCGGGGCGGTCACGCGGTGCCGTGCGAGCGGTGGACCACGGCCTGCGCGTACGCCACCCGTACGTCCAGCCGGTCCGTCCGCACCTTGTACCGCTCGGACATCCCGTAGTACTTCAGCGACGCCGGCGAACCGACCCCCTGCCGCCAGGCCGTACGGACGGGCAGCGACCAGGCGGAGTCACCGGTGCCGCCGACCGCCCAGAACAGGTTGAGGACGAGCCACAGCGGCGACAGCAGCACGAACACCGCCCACGAAGTCGTCGTCCCGCCGTGCCCGGCGAGCACCCGGCCGCCCGGCAGCCTGATCTCCCAGCGCGGCCGCCACCGCGCCCGCTTCGCCGGGGTCCCCAGCTCGCCCAGTTCCTCGCCGCCCGGGCCGAGCACCGACAGCCGCCCGCCGGACGACTGCCCGCCCACCGGCCGTACGACGAAGCCGAGCGTCTCCCGTCCGGCCAGGTCCCGGTACATCGCGAACCGCGGCTTCGCGTCGGCCCCGGAGCCGCCGGCGGGAGCACCGTGCCCGACGTACACGGTCTCGCCGCCCCGCCGGGGGCGGATGACCTTCTGCAGCTTGAACCCGGCCTGCCGGCGCTCCTGTTCGGAGGGCGGCCGTACCTGGAACGAAACGACACTCATCCGATACCCATCCGATCGCGTCCTGTCCTGTGTCACCCGAAGACGGAGCGGACGTCGCCGCCCGTGCCGGGCTGCTCCGGTGGGCCTGCGGGGGTGCCGCCGGAAGTGCCGCGGTCGCGTGCGAAGTGCACGCTCTCCCCGATCTCGGACATCAGCGAGACGTACACGGGCAGGTCCGCCAGGCTCGGGGTGCTGAGCGAGAAGACGACGAGATAGCCGCCGAACGGCGACGGCACGTAGAGCTCGATGTGCAGGAACGCGAAGGGGGCCGCGACCTGTTCGCCGTCGACCTCCGTCGCGTGGAACGACACCACGGCGGGACCGCACTCCAGGTCCACCTGGTGGACGTCCCGGTGCGGCTCCAGCGAGAGCATCTCGTGCAGCGCCGCCGCCGCGATCCCCGGGTCGCCCGGCTCGACCTCCTCGATGCGCACCAGCAGGTTGGCCGTGCTGATCCGGTCGTCCTCGGTGGCGAACAGGCCGAGGGCCGCGTGCAGGACCCCGTCGGCGTCCAGCGACCCGGCGACCTCGCGGTACACCGCGGCGGTGGCCTCCCGCTGGAAGTCGGTGCCGCCCGGCCAGATGCGCGCGGCCAGTTCGGCCACCTGCGCGTCCAGGGCCTCGGGCGGCAGGTGCAGCGGGATCTCGTGGAAGACGTCCGGGGACTCGAACTCGACGAGCACGCCCGGCGCCTCGTGGAGCGACGTGCTCATCAAAGCCTCCCGGCCGCGGGCGTGTCCGAATTGTTGAACATGTTGTAGACGCCGGTCACGATACCGGGGGCCTGCTGCGCGACCTGCGGTCCCTTGGCCCACCACGACATGGGGTCGAGCGTGCCGTCGGCCCGGATGGCCGCGCCGAGGGAGTTCTTGACGCTCTGCGGGGCGAACTTCTCCACCGCCCAGCTCAGCGCCTTCTCCTTGGCGGAGGATCCGACGGTGTCCAGGACGTGGTTGTCCCAGGCCATCTTCATGCGGTTGCCGAAGCCCTCGGCGCTGACCATCTTGCTGCCCGGCAGTGCCTCCCGCCGCAGCAGGCCGACCTTGCCCTCCAGCTTTTCGACCGTGTAGCCGGCGTTCTTCAGCGCCCGGATCTTGGTCACGTGCTCGATGGAGGCGATGGTCCTGCCGTTCACCTTGTAGAGCTTCATCGGGATCTTGACGCCCTTCATCGCGACCTTCCCCAGCTTGCCGATGGGGATGACGCCCAGACCGTCACCGATCAGGTCCATCGCGCTGACGTCCGCGCCGCCCAGTTTCGCCGCCCCGTGCGTGGCCAGGGCGCCCAGCGACAGCGCGCCGCCCGCGAGCGCGAAGGCACCGGACAGCGGCGGGCACCAGAGCGTGAGCAGGGAGAGGACGCCCATCACCGTCGAGGCGATGCTGAGCCAGTCACCGATCTGCTTGAGCAGGTCGGCGTGCTCGACGCACCAGTTCTGGATGCTGTGCCCCAGCTTGGTGAACGCGTCCGCCAGTCCCTCGAAGAACCCCGTGTCGGGCGCCTTGTCGTTGGCCTTGCGCAGCCGGTCCGCGATGCCCCGGGCGTCGGACTGGTGGTGCTCCAGCAGTTCCTCGGCCCGCTTGATGATGTCCTCGAGCTCCTGCTGCGCCTTCTCCAGTTGCTTCCCCGCGGAGTCGAGGTCCTTGCCCGCCTGGTTCAGCCGGTTCGACGCCGCGTCGATCTTCGCCTGGGCGTCGGCGAGTTCGCTCTGCGTCGCGTAGTACTGGCCCGCCAGGCGCAGCGCCGGGTCCGCCGCCGCCTGGTTGTAGGCGGACGTCGCGCGGTCGTAGGTGCCCTGCCCGGCCTTCTCCCGCTCCTTGGCGGCCTTGGCCTGCGCCTCGTACTCCCGGGCCTTGTGCTGGTACTCCGCCAGCTTCGAGCGCCACGACGACAGCTGGAGCGAGGCCTCGCGCAGTGCGTCCCGGCTGTCGCCCACGTAGCGCGGCAGGTCGCCGACCTTCTCGGCGAAGGCGCTCGCGGCCTCGCCCTCCCAGGTCTTGCCGCCCTTGGTGATCCCGGTGAGCGTCGTGTAGGCGTTGTCCAGGCCCGTCGCGGCCCGCGAGAGCTTGGAGGTGAGGTCCTCGACGCTCTCCAGCTTCCCCGGCGCCGGGTCGAAGCCTATGGAGGGGTATTCCACCGCCGTCACCGCGCACCCGCCGTGGGCCGCGCCTGCGGGGACGGGGAGGGCGTGGGCTTCGGCGCCGCGCCCTGCGTCATGGCGTCGCGGATCGCCTGCTCCGTGGCCTCGTAGTTGTCCTTGGTGGCCTTGAGCTTCTCCTCGATCTGCTGCGTGCCGTCCGCGATCTTCCCGATGGCGTTGTCCCAGCTGTCGTGGAACTCGTCGCAGGCGTTGTCCAGCGCCTCGCTGCCGGTGCTCTTCGGACCCACGTCCTTCAGCGCGCCCAGCGCCTTGCGCATGTCGTCCTGGCTGTCGTGCAACTGCTTCAGCAGCCGGTCGAGGTCCTGGACCTCGACCTTGAAGTGGTCACCCAATGTGTGTCCCCCGCGTGGACCGCCCGCCGTGCTTCAGCACCAGGGGCGGTGGTTTCAGCCGACCCACCGAGGCTACCGCTCCCCCACGTGCCGCTTCACCCCCTCCCGGGTGCTCCCCTCAGGATCTCTACGTGCCCTGACGGGGGCACGGTGTGCGCGGGTTCCTCACGGGACGCAGGGTGCCCGGTGCGCCCCGGACGTGATCCGGTATGTTCGGGTGCAATTGGCATGTCCTCGCTTAGGCGATGGCACGGTTCCGGAGTCAGGGGACCGCACGCACGGCGGACGTGCCGGGATCGCAGTCAACGGGGATGGGACAAAGGGATGAGCACTCCCTTCGACGGTTCACAGGGCGGCGGAGCCACGCGGATGCGGCTGAACTCCGTCCCCGCGGATCCAGGAGGCGGCGGTACGTCCGCCGGGACGACGAAGGTCGACACCCAGCGCCTGGACGAGGCCGCCAACGCGCTGGTCGAACTGCGCGGTGACACCGAGAACGTCGACAACAAGGCCGACGAGGACACCCTTGGCGCCGTCACGGGCCTCAACAGGCACACCGCTCCGGGTCCGCCCGACGGGGGCTCCTGGGCCACCGCGGGCTCCCTCATGAGCATGGACATCCGCTGGGGCGACCAGGTCCTCAACCTCAAGCGCATGCTGCAGGACATCAGCGACAAGCTCCACACCAGCACCGGCCACTACACCCGCACCGAGCAGGAGGAGCAGGCCCGCCAGGCCTCGATCCACACCCCCTTCGGCTAGGGCCCGCCCTGCGGCCCGGGACGCCCGGGCCACGGGGCACGGCCGCAACGCACACCCACACCCGTCCGCAGGGACGGACAGGAGCTGACGCACACATGGTGTCCATCCCCTACCTCGACAAGGCCGACCTCGGGCCGCTGTCCGACGCCGCCGCCTCGTGGGGCGCGCTGCCCGCCAAGTACGAGGCCCTCCAGCGAGAGTTCGAGCAGCGCGTGATCAACCACCTCAAAGGCCACTGGGAAGGCGACGCCGCGACCGCGGCCTTCGCCACCATGGACAAGGCCCGCACGGAGTACGAGAACGCCGCCACCGAGGCCGGCCGCGTCGCCAAGCTGCTCAAGGACGCCCACACCGAGTTCGCCGCGTACCAGAAGCAGCTCCACGCCCTGCTCGACGAAGCCCGGACCGACAGCTTCCACGTCTCCGAGGACGGGGCGATCAAGGACGTCGACTCCCGCTGGGACAGCCCGAGCGCCTCCGCCTCCCCGGGCTTCGCCACCGAGCGCAAGGAGAAGCTGGACTCGCTCTCCTCACGCCTGACGCGCGTGCTGGAACAGGTCACCGCCGCCGACGAGGCCGCGAGCGCCGCCCTGGAGCGCGACGCAAACGGCGACAGCCGGTCGTTCAACACCGGCGTCTACACCAGCCTCGACGCCGTGGAGATCGACCAGGCCGCCGCCATCGCCGCCAAGGGCGACCAGGCGACGGACGCCGAACTCGACCAGCTGAACCGGATCCTCCACGCCAACAGCAAGGATTCCGAGTTCACCACCGGCTTCTACGACAAGCTCGGTCCGCACAAGACGCTGGACTTCTACGCGAACCTCACCGCCCAGGCCGACGAGGAGCCGGACTCCAAACGCTTCAAGGAGGTCCAGGAACTCCAGAAGAACCTCGGCTACTCCCTGGCCACCGCCACCGACCCGGACAAGCAGCCCCACCTGTCCGACGCGTGGAACGCGGAACTGCGCGCCCAGGGCGCCCAGAAGTTCACGGTCAGCGACAACCCCGGCTACCCGTACCAGCCCTACGGCTACCAGGTCCTGGGCGGCATCCTGCGGTACGGCGACTACGACTCGCACTTCCTCACGCCCATCGCGCAGCACGCGGTCTCCCTGGAGGCCGAGAACCCCGACATCTGGATCGAGAACTCCCCGCGCGGTTCGCTGAACGAGGACATCACGTCCAACCCCTCCGGCAAGGGTGGTGACGGCTTCGACCCCATGACCGGCATCCTGGAGGGACTCGGCCACAGCCCAGGGGCCGCCGAGGACTTCTTCACCGGCGACGTGGTCGCCTACCACCGTGACGGCACCGTCGACCCCGACGGCGACGTCAGGGTGGACCACGGCGACGGGAAGAAGGACGTCGACTCCTACCTGGACTACTTCACCGACCCCGACCGCGACTGGGTGCCGGACACGGCGAGCCGCGACCTCGAGGAGAGCGCCAAGGCCACCCAGTACGGCCCCGACGCCCTGGGCCACGCCCTGGAGGCGGCGACCAGTGGCGTGGCGTACGACTACGAGGGCTCGGACATGCCCAAGCACAGCCAGGCGCAGGCCGGGCTGGTGAACGACATCGTCGAGAAGTTCGGCGGTCAGGGCGGCGGCGAACTCGTCAACGGCAAGGACGGGGCGCCCCTGGAGCCGATGCGCGACAGCCTGGGGCACATCGCCGCCAACTACATGGGGGACGTCCAGCGCGGTGTCTCGGGTGACGACAACCTGCCCGTCCACGGTGCCTCGGCGAATCTGGACCGCGCCGCAACCCAGGCCTTCCTCGCGGAGGTCGGGCAGGACCCCGACGCCTACCAGGCGATCAACGCCTCCCAGCAGGCGTACACCACGGGTCTGGTGGACCGGGCGATGAACGGGGAGACCGACACCCGGGTACCGGTCAGCGACCGTGTCGCCAGCGCCGTCCACCCCGGAGCGACCGTGGCGGGCATCATGAGCGAGGCACGCGCGGACGCCGTCTGGGACACCAAGCGCGCGGAGGACGAGGACTTCAACAAGAACAGCGAAGACGTCGGCAAGTGGGTCGGGCGCGGCGCGGGACTCGCGACCGGCGCGATCAAGGTGCCCGTCGTCGGGGACGTCGCGGGCTGGATGATCGAGGACGTGCAGAGCAGCGTGCTGGAGTCCATCAAGCACGACAGCTCCACGGAGGCGGAGCACGAGGCCGGACGCGGTTACAGCGACGGCCAGGAGCAGGCGGTGCGCTCCGCGAGGGACGCGGTGCGCCAGGCGGGCGCGCACGGCGGGTACGACACGGACACCGTCGGCGATCTGCAGGACACCGCCGGACGCGAGGCCCAGCAGAGCCACGCCGCCGGCGCCAAGGCCGAGGACGCCCGTCATGGCTGACCACAAGGGGACACACCAGGTGAACAAGACCGTCCGTGCCATCGCGGGCATCCTGCTCCTCGCGTCCGGAGGCGTCGCCTGCTCGTCGGGCGACGGGGCCGAAGGAGGCGGCCCACCCAGTGCGTCGTCACGGGCCGCGCTGCCGGCCGTGCTCTGCGGCACGTCCGTTTCCACGGAGCCGATCACCCGGTTCCACCAGGCACCTGTGTCCGAGGTCGTGGCGGACGAGAGCACGGGAGGCGGCCTGCGGGCGCCTCTCACGGAGCAGTCCGTGGGCGGCGACGAGGGGTACTGCGCCGTCAACGTGGACGGCGAAGTGATCCAGGTCGGATCCGGGCTGCGCAGCGGCCTCGTCGACGAGAAGGACATCGCCCGGCGCGTGAAGGCCGGCGGCAGCGAACTCGACTGGGGCCCGGCCCGCGGATACGTCACCTCCGGCGGCGGCACGGAACTCGCGGTTCTCACCGCCCCCTGCACGCTCGAGGGCGGCAAGTTCGCCGTGGACGTCAGTGTCGCCGCGCCCGCGCTGCGCGGAAGCGAGCAGGAGGTCCTGAAGGCACGTGAGGCCATGGTGGAACTCGCCGCCGACGCCGCGCGCTACGTCGCCGAACACTCCGCGAGATGCCAGGACGCGGGTGGGCTTCCGAGTACGGCCCCCGCCTTGCAACAGCCGACGAGGTGAGCGTGGGATCCGAGAGGCCGACCGGTGCCGCGATCTGACGGTCGGTCGCCGCGGCCCGGCAGCACGGGGGACGTGAGGGCGGGGGCAGGGCCGGAACGAGAAGGACGACGGGGGCAGCAGGACGTGACGAGGGAAGGCCGGACGTGGCTCCGGAAGAACGGCAAGCGTCGGCTGATCGTCTCCGCGGTGGTCCTCGCCGCACTCGGCGCGGGGTACCACGGGTTCCAGCTGCAGTACCCGGCGGCGCAGGCGGGCCGGGCCTGCGGCGGGATGCTGCCGGTCGACCCGGTGCTGGAGCTCGCCGGGAAGTCCCGGATGAGCCTGATCGGCGGGGGCTTCGACGTCGGCAGCCGGCAGTTCGACGTGTCCGACGACGTGAAGGAGCCCGCGGGCCTCGCCGTGCGCTGCGACGTGGGCGGCGCCGGGATATCCATCGAGACCACGGCGGGCGCCCTCAATGCCTACGGCGTCCACACGTTCCAGGATGAGCAGGAGTCGCTCCCCGTCCCCTTGGACGCGGGCTGGCAGGGCTTCATGGTCACGGAGGACGCCGGAGCGACCGCGTCCGTACTGCTGAGCTGTGACAACTGGGAGCCCGAGCAGGGCGGTGGCCTGCTCGTCGCGGCCGAGTCCCCCCACGACATCGAGGTCACCGAGTCCGTGCGCCTCCAACTCGCCCGGACCGTGACCGAGACGGCACGGAAGGCCGCCGAGGCGACCGGGTGTGCGACGAAGCCCGGGGACGCGAAGAGGCTGACGGCCCCGTCGGCGTCCGCCACCACCGTGCCGGCCGCCGAGGCCGAGGGCACCTGCAAGGGGCTGACCTCCGCCACCGAGGTACGCGAAACACCCGCGGAGGCAGCGCCGGTGGAGGAGTGCGTGCTCCCGGGGCACCTGCAGCTGGCCGCCGCGTACGGCCCCTTCAACGACAACTCCCAAGCCGTCATGAACGGCGCGTACGGGGGGCACGACAAGCCCTCGGGAGTCGACGGTACGTCGGTGTGGACGTCCGCCACCTGCCCGGGGGCCCTGGGCGTCGGCTACTTCCACGCGTCGCCGGTCGACGGGAGCGACCGGCACTTCACCTCGAAGCCGCTCACCCCCTCCGAGCGGGCCGATCTGCAGCGCTTCGCCGAGCAGTCGGCCGCCCGCCACGGGTGCGACAGCCCCGCGACGCTCTCCTGACGGCCCCGCTTGCTCCCTCTGCGGACAGCGAGAAGGACGGCACGGCGCGGTCGCTTTCAGGCCCCGGCTACTGGTTCGACCACTGCTGCCCCGGGCCCTGCGACTGCTGATGGTACGGATTGCCACTCTGGCCCGGGTACTGCTGCTGGTGCGGCGGCTGTCCGTACTGCGGCTGGCCGTTGCCACCCCAGCCGTTGGGCGTTCCGGGCCCACCCGGGCCGCCACCGTTGTTGCCCTTGTTGCGGCGCGCCAGCTTCACGATCAGGAACACGACGAGCGCGAGCACCAGCAGACCCACCAGGCCGATCACGCTGAGCGCGATGACCTGCTTGCGGTCGGCCGCCGCCTGTTCGTCGTCGCTCATGCCGCCGCCGCTGGCGTTGGGGGCGGAGGCGGAGGGGTTGTCCGTGGTGCCCTGGCCGTCACCGCTCTGTCCGGCCTGCAGCGACTCCGGCACCTTGAGGGGGCCGTAGGTGGGCCCGGCGGGGATGTCCCGGGTAAGGGCGGCAAGCGGCTGGATGAAGCCGTAGCCATAGTGCTCGTCCGGAAGGGAGAGACCCTTCTCCGACGAGGGGAGACCGGCGGACTTGGTCAGGCGGTTGACGATCTGCCCCGCGGTCAGGTCCGGGAACTTGGCCCTGAGGAGGGCCGCCGCCGCGGCCACGAACGCGCTCGCGTCCGAAGTTCCGGTGCCGGAGCGATAGGCCGCGTTGTCCTTGCCGCCGGCGCTCACGATGAAAGTTCCAGGGCCCGAGAGCAGCAACTGGGGTCCGTGGTTGGACCCTTCCCAGATCTCGGTGTTGTTCTTCACCGCGCCCACCGCGATGGCGCCGGGGTGGCCCGCCGGGTAGCGCACCTCGGAACCCTCGTTGCCCGAGGCCGCGACCACGACGACGTTCTTCTTGAGGGCGTAGGCGACGGCCTCCGCCTCCGCGTCGACCTTGACCGCTCCTCCGGACGAGACGTTGATGACGGTGGCTCCGTGGTCAACGGCATACCGGATCGACCCGGCAAATCCGTCGTCGTGGTGTCCGTCGTCGCGAATGTCGAGGATCTTGGCATCCGGAGCGAGCCCCATGACGCCGTCGGCCCCACCCGGACCGTGACCATGGGCCGCGATGATCGAAGCCATCGCGGTGCCGTGATCGTCGCCGGCCTGAGGAGCGGTGGAGCCACCGTCGATGAAGTCCTTCCCCTCGATCACATTGCCCTTGAGGTCGACGTGACCGGCGTTGACACCGGAGTCGATGACGGCGACGGTGACACCCTTGCCCTTGGAGATCTTCCAGATGGATGCGGCGTCGAAGGCCTTCAGCGGCCACTGGTCTTCTCTCGTCTGGTCCGCTGAAGCGGCCGGTGCAGCAGCGAAGACCAGCGCACCCGCGAGCACAACGCCGCCCACTGAGCGCAGCGTCCGTGTGAAGGCCATCCTTTGTCCTCTCTCAGGCAGTGTGGGGGCCACAGCTTCGCCGGCCGAGCCCCCACACTGTTCTACATGCTGCCGCGTTGCCGCTACTCGATGACCCGAGGAGCGTTGTTGCGCTCGGGCGTCCAGGTCTCCTCGTCCTCGACCAGGTAGTCGGGACGCTCGCCCTCGCGCCGCTCTTCCTCTTCCGTCCGGTCGGTCTGGCCGCGGCCCATCATGCGGTTCGCGCCCTTGCCGACGTTGCCGCCGCTGCCGGCTCCCGCCGCGCCGCGGCTCCTGTGCAGGCCCGAGCCGCCCGGCGTACCGCGGGTGCCCGAACCGGTGCCCTTGGCTGCACCGACGACGCCGCCGCCACGTCGGGCGAGGCTGCCACCTCGACCGGCGGCCGCGCCTCCCCTGCCGCCCGCACCCGCGCCCGCGCCACCGGCGCCGGGCATACCGCCACGGCCCGCAGCACCTCCGCGACCGGTACCACCTGCACCTGCCCCGCCCGCCATGCCGCCACGTCCACCGAGGCCGCCGAGGGCGCCCGGGACACCCGCACCGGCTCCGGCACCGGCCGAGCCACCGGCACCCACGCCACCGACACCGCCGACACCGCCACCGACACCCGCGGTCCCGCCACCGTATCCGCCGGACCCGGTCGTGCCTCCGGCGATGCCGTCGATCGCGGTACCCACCTGCGGCTTGGTGCTCGCCACCGGCTTCTGTACACCACCGGTGATACCGGATTCACGCGGCGACTTCACCTCGCGCGACGGCGTGAGGGTGCCGGTGGTGCCCCCCGTCCTGCCGCGGCCGGAGTCGCTGGGACGGGGGCTGCCGACCTCGGAGGGGACCGGCATCGGTACGGGCGCGACGCCGCCCGGGTCTCCCGGGTAGTCGTCCTTCTCGTCGTAACGCTTGGGCGTCGGCTTCTTCGTCCACGAACCCATCGTCATGGACTGCGCGTTGTAGCCCGCGCCGAGCTGCTCCATCTTCACAGCCATCTCGAGCTGTGCTTCCTTGCCTGCCGACAGCGAGCCGCGGTTCTTGTCGAGCGCGGACTGCGTGCCCATCCCGTTGCCGAGGTCGGAGTGAAGCTGCGCGTCGCTGCGGTCGAACCCGTCGCCGAGGGCGTCTCCGAAGCTGGACAGGGTGCCCGGCTTCTCCATCGCGTCGACCTGCGGCTTGATCGTCTTCAGGATCGATGCCGCGTTGGTCATCGCCTGCGACGTGTACCGGGCGTACGTCGAGCAGTCGCTGATCATCTTGGTGATGACCTTGGCCTGGGCCTTGAAGCCCTCGGCCGCCGCACCGTCCCAGTGCTGGGTGATGTGCTCGACCGCCGCGTCGAACACTGACTTGGCGCTGCCCGAACCCACCACCAGCTGATCGTGGACCTGCATCCAGCCCTTGGCGCAGGACTCGACCTCGACGTGGTCGGCGTTGGCGAGCATGCCCTTCATCTGGTCCATGTTCTTGCCGCCGGCGAAGTCGGTGGTGTGCTCACCGGCGTAGCACTGGGTCGGGGCGTTGTACTCGTAGTACGTCCCCTCGTTGTCAGTCATGGTGCGTTACCCCCTCCGGCACGACGTTCCTCACTGCCCTCACTGCTGCGGCCTCGACCACGCTCATGGTCCCGCTCACTGACCGGATCCGGACATGCCGCCCTGCGCGTCGTATTCGGCATCCGAATAATGGCCGTGGACCTTCTTCGTCTTGCCGCCGAAATCGTTCATGACATCGTGGATGTACGCGACGACCGACTCGATGTGCGTCTTCATGTCCTCGTGCGCACGCGCCAGTTTCTCGGCCTCGTCGAATCCGGCGCCGAGCGCGCCGGGCGGCAGGTAAGTGTCGTTCTTGGCACAGACGTTGGCCACGCCCAGTTGGCTGATGACGCCGTTGAGCTTGGTGATCGTGTCCTCAAGCTCACTCAGATCGACCTTGTACTGGTCACTCATCGTGTCGCTTCCCCGTTCCTACTCATGTGTTGATCCCTCGCTTGCGACGCCAGTCGCCCAACACCACGCCACCACCCACCAGCAGCGCGACACCGCCGATCGCACCGCCGACCGTGTAGACGGCGTAGCGTTCGGTGCGTTCCTGGGGGCTCTCGCCGAGGATGACGGTCGCCGCCTCGATCTTCTCGTGGGCCCCGGCGTTGACGACGGGGTCCGGCGTCGGGGCGTCCTTCGGGGTGGTGGCGTCGTCGTTGACGGCGGCCACGGGGTCGATGACGCCCCATCCGACGAAGTCGTCGCGGCCCGGCTTGCCGCGGTCCGCGGTCTGCTCGATCTGGGTGATGACCTGGCGGTAGGTCCAGTCGGGGTGCTTGGCCCGGATGAGGGCGGCGACGCCGGAGACGTACGGCGCGGAGAAGCTGGTGCCCTGGTCGATGCAGTGGCCGCCGAAGGGGACGGTGGACACCATGTCGACGCCGGGGGCGGCGATGCCCACGAAGGAGCCGGGCTGTGAGAAGTTGGCGCGGGCGTTGTCGCGGTCGGAGGCGCCGACCGCCAGGACGCCGTCGTAGGAGGCGGGGTAGGTCAGCTTCTCCTGCCCGCCCGCGCCGTCGTTGCCGGCGGAGGCGACGATCAGGGCGTCGCGTTCCTGGGCGTACTTGACGGCCTGCTCCAGGGCGGAGTCGGGCGGCATCGCCGTGGCCGTGTCCTGCGAGATGTTGATGACCTTGGCGCCGGCGTTCGCGGCGTACTTGATCGCCTCGACCATGGTCCTGACCGTGCCGCCGCCCTGGTTGTCGTTCTGGCGGATGGCGAGGATCGACGCGCGCGGGGCGATGCCGACGAAGCCGGTGTCCTTGGAGGGCCGGGCGGCGATGATGCCGGCGACCTTGGTGCCGTGGCCGACCGGGTCCTTGGCGCCGTCGTCCGGGTCCTTGGGCTCGATCAGGTCCTTGCCCACGCCGAACTTGACGGCGGTGGCGAGCTGCCTGTTGTTCTTGTCGACGCCGGTGTCGATGACGGCGACGACCACCCCGAGGCCCTGGGTGTCCTTCCACAACTGCTCGAGGACGATGCGCTGGAGCGACCAGGGCGTGCCCTTGATCACGTCGGACGGGAACGAGCACTGGGTGTCGTCGATCTGGAAGCGCTCGTTGTCGCCGTCGTCGGCGAGGACCGTGCGTACGTCGCCGGCGGACGACGCCGAGGCGACGCCGGCGGCAGGCAGGCCGAAGGCGGCGAGCGCCGCTGCTGCGGCGATGGCGGCGGTGCGCCTCACGGCGTGCGATCCCACTGGTGTTCCGTCCTCCCGTTATGTGCGGTTCGTGGTCAAACCGCCGACGAGGGCGAGCACGTACGTCGCCGTACACGCCCGCCCTCATCACCTGTTACGCGGCCAGGCGCGCGATCAGCCCCAGATCTGCCGGTTCTTGTTCTCGGTGGCCTGGTAGCTCTGCGCGGCCGTGTCGAGGGCACGGGCGATGGCCTCCAGCGTCTGGTGCATGGACGCGGCGCGCTGGTCCCACTCGGTCTGCTTGGTGCGGTAGGCCTCCTGCGCGGAGCCCTCCCACGTGGTCGCGATCTTCTTCACGCCGGCCTCGAGGTCGTCCAGCTGGCGCTTGATGTTGTTGGCCGTCGTACGCACGTCGGTCGCGGCCTGGGAGATGGTCTGGAAATTGACCAGGATCTGCCCGGACATGTGATGTCTCCTCAGATGTTGGATTCGGATGTCTGGACCGGCCGGCGCGGCGTCAGGTCACCGCGCGGGGACGGTCATCCGAACGGGTTGCTTCCCTGCGCCGAGATGCTCTGGATGGACGCGCGCTGCTCCTCCTCGGAGGCGGAGTAGTTCTTGGTGCTCGCGTCCACAGCTTCCTTGATGTCGCCCAGGATCTGGTTGATCTTGTTGGCGTCCTGGTTCACCTGCGACTGCAGGTTGTTGTACGCCGTGGCGGCGGAGCCCTTCCACCCCGAGGTGATCGTGTCGATCACGGTCTGGAGGCGGCGGATCTCGCCCTGGATCGAGGAGTTGACCGTGGAGATGCGGTTGCTGAACGCAACCATCTCCTCCTCGGTCATGGTGAACTGCTGTCCAGCCATGTCTGGAGTCCCCCATGAGACGTAGAAGATCGGATTCGTCGCACATCCGAAGATGTGGTCGGTCTTCAACTCTAGCCAATAGCGGTGACAAGGCGAACAGGTACCCGGTTCCGTATCGGGATCCTGACCTTCATCACCAAACCCTCACGTTGCCACGGGTGTTGATGGCTTGGCCAATGGATTGTCAAATGCTCAATCAATACCCGCGACGGTCCGCGGAAATACCAGTTCAGGAGCCCTGCGCCTGCTTCGCCGCGTTCACGTCGAGCGTCGGCCCGCTCGCGAGGAGGTCCGACCAGATCCGCGGCACCGGCACCGGGGAGTTCTTCGCGTAGCCGAGCTTGGTCTGCACGACGCCGACCGCGTCGTCCTGCTTGGCGGCGCCGCCGCTGTCGCTGTCGCCCGTCGTCGGCACCGAGTAGCGCAGTCCGGTGTCGGTGACCAGGAAGATGGACCCGATGCGCTTGTCGGTACCGTCGTACGCCTTGTAGAAGAGGCCGCTGCCGGGCGAGACGTAGGTGTTCGTACCGCTCTGCGCCACGTCCCGGGGGAACTTCTTCCCGGCCCACATCGTCATCGCCGGTTTCTTGGTCACCTTGTCGTCGACACCGCTGTACACGCTGCACGCGACGCTGCGGCCGTCCTTCTCGTCCTGGGTGTTGGCCTGCGTGACCGCCTTCTCCGGCCAGCCGAGGTCGTCCATGAAGGTCTCGCTCGCCTGGGCCGAGGTGACTTCGCCCACGTTGACGGAGACCGCCTCGGGCGATCCGTCGTACAGCGACCTCGCCTGAGGGCTGTTCAGCAGCAGCTTCGCCATGAAGGCGGTGACACGGACGACCCGGTCCCGCTGCACCACGTACTGGTCGTCGTTGGCCTTCAGCACCAGGCCGACCTTCGCGTGCCCGGCGCTCAGACCCGGCGCGGTGGACGTCTCGCCCATGCCGTCGACCTGCGGGAAGGAGATGGCGGCGCCCGGCACGTTGTTGAGGGTCGACAGGAAGTCGGCGTCGACCTTCTGCGGCTGCGCGGAGGCGCCGAAGATGACCTGGCGCAGGGTGTTGACCAGTTCGGGCTGCTGCTTCCCGGCGGGGCCGCCGAGCAGGTAGGGGAAGCCCCGGTCCGTCACCAGGTACTGGTCGCCGCCGGGCACCTCGATGTACATGGCCTCGTCGTCACGGAGCTGGTTCGCGCCCTCGACCAGGGCCGCCTCCTTGGGCTTCTGCTGGTTGATGACGAGGACCGCCCGCTGGGCCGAGCGGTCCGTGCCGCCGCCCGGGGTCTCGCACAGCGCCCAGGTCTTGGGCTTGCCGGCGTCGTCCTGGCTGGGCAGCCGGTCCGGGGCGTAGGGGATGCCGATGGTGCTGCCGAGCGTCATGCCGCTGTTGTCGAGCACCGACTCCTTGACCTTGATGACCTCGAACTTCTCGGGGTCGAGCAGCAGTCGGGCGGAGGCGAGGTTGAGCACGGGGTGCAGCTGCGCCTCGCCGTTGGTCTTCAGCACGACGTAACGGGTGGTGGACGCGTCGCCGACGATGACCTTCTGGGCGGGGGTGTCCCAGCCCTTGGGCGCGGCGGGCTTCAATATGCCCCAGAATCCGAAGCCGACAACGACCAGCAGACCCACGACGAGGCTCGGGGCGACGGTCTTCAGCGGGCGCGGGGCGGCCTCCTCCGAACCGTGCGGGGAGGGCTGGAGAAACGCGGCCACCGTGCGCCTGCGCGCGAACGAGTAGGCGTTCAGCTCATCCCTACGTGTCGCCATCCCTGCGTCAACTCCCCGTATGTCGCTGCTGTGTTGTGGCGTTCCCCGGTCCCGTCTGTCCGCCGCGGTGACGGCTGTGGTGACGGCTGTGATGAGGGGGACCCCTACTATGCCGTGTGACGATCGCACCGTACGGTACGGGGTAGCGCGATCGGCCCGCCAGCGGCACCCGGAGCGTCCCACGCCGGCAGGGCGACGGACGCGAGCGAGCGCTGGACGGCGCCGGACGCCGCCCGCGCGGCACAGGTACCAGCAGAAGCAGAAGGGTTGTACGGGGGATGACCACCGCGACCAGGTCCCGGCGCAGTCCGGGCGACGAGCCACCGCAGCAGTACGCCGGACCACCCGGGAACGGGCACGGCGGCTCCCCCGCGGCGCGGGCCGGGGCGGCGGCCCCGGTGATGACCCGCAGGCCCGGGAGCATAGGCCCCGTGCGGGTGCAGCAACTCGTGCTGATCGAGCTGGCACTCGCACTGCTGCTGGGCGGCTGGCTGATCCACGAGGTGGTCGGGCCCGTCGTGGCCGCGGTCATCGCCGTTCCGCTGCTGCTCTTCGGCCTGCTGCGACGGCGCGGCCGCCCGATGCCGGAGTGGATGGCCACCGCCCGCGCCCTGAAGACCCGTCAGCGGCGCAACGCCGCCGGCGTCCCGCAGGGCACCGACCCCGGTTTCGTGCCGGCCGTGGAGTGCGACCCGGCGCTGCGCACCTACGGGTACACCGACGAGCGCGAGCAGCGCGAGATCGGCATGATCGGCGACGGCACCTTCCTGACGGCCGTCGTCCAGGTGCAGGCGGTCGACGAACCGCTGCGCCCGGCCCGCGGAGTCCGCTCGCTCCCCCTGGAGCTGCTGAACGGCCTGCTGACGGTGGACGACATCCGGCTCGCGTCGGTCCAGGTCGTCCAGCACACCCAGCCCGCCCCCGCCCCGCACCTGCCCGCGCAGGCGCTGGCCGCACGGTCCTACGCACCGCTGCAGGCGCAGAGCCAGACGCCGGGGCTGCGGCTCACCTGGATCGCGATCAAGCTCGATCCCGAACTGTGCCCGGAGGCGGTGCAGGCGCGCGGCGGCGGCATGGCCGGGGCGCGGCGCGCCCTGCTGCGGGCCGCCGACCACCTGGTGAGCCGGCTGGTGGGCACCGGGCTCGAGGCCCGCGTGCTCACCGAGCCCGAGATCATCGCCGCCGTGGCGACGTCGAGTTGCGTGAACCCCCTCGCCACGACGGGCGGCGCCGCCCTCGACGGCAGCCGCCAGGCACGCCGTACCTCCGAGAGCGCGCGGGCGTGGCGGTGCGACGACCGCTGGCACACGACCTACTGGGTCAGCCGCTGGCCGCAACTGGGCACCGGCGCCGCCGCGCTGCCCGACCTGGTCGGCCTGCTGACCTCCTCGCCCGCGCTGGCCAGCACCTTCTCCCTGGTCCTCGCGCCGGGCGGCAGCCGAGCGGCGCTGCTGTCCGGGTACGTACGGCTGACCGGCCGCAGCGAGAACGAACTGGTCGAGGCACGGCACCAGTTGGAACGCCGCGCGACCGCGTCCCGGCTGGGCCTGGTGCGGCTGGACCGCGAGCAGGTGCCCGGCATCCTGGCCACGCTGCCCTTGGGAGGTACCCGCTGATGTCGGCTCCGACCGTTCCCGCCTTCGGCGGACAGCACCCCGGCGCGGGCTCCGGTTTCCCCGGCGGCACCGGGCCCCGCCCCTCGCACCTGCCGCAGGGCGCCGACCCGCGCGGCTCCTCCTTCGCCGGCGCCGGACGGCGCACGCTGCGTGCCGCGTTCGGGCTGCTCGGACCGCGCCGCGACCGGCACACCCTGACACCCGGGCAGTTGTCCGGGCTGTCCCTGCCGATCGGTGACGACGGTGTCGTCATCGGGATCGACGCCGCCAACCAGCCCGCCGTGCTGGCGCTGAGCCGCCCGGCCCGGCTCGACGTGGTGCTGGTCGGCAGCATGTGGCTGGCGCAGGTGCTGTCGCTGCGCGCCGCCGCGACCGGTGCCCGGGTCGCGGTGGAGACCGCCCGCCCCCAGTCGTGGGCGCCGATGGCGCAGGCGGCGGGCGGCGGCCAGCAGTGCGTGACGGTGCACGAGGTCGGGCGGATCGCCCCGCAGGGTCCTTCGGTGCACAGCCCCGTCGTCATCGTCCGTGACTGCGGCGCCCGTCCGCCGCGCAGCCGGGTGGCAGCGCAGTCCTGGCAGTCGGTCGTGACCCTGCTGCCGTACCTGGGGCCGACGGCCCCGCGGTTGCTCGCCGGCGCCGACGTGGTGGGGCTGCAGCGGGTCTCGCCCCAGGAGGCCGAGGTCATCGGCCAGGTGATGGGCCTGTCGGAGGCCGACGTGGCCGCGCTGCCGACGCTCGGCGACAACGTGACGATGTGGTGCACGCGCAAGCGCCGGCAGTTCGTGATGACGCAGCCCACGGAAGCGGAGTCCGGCCTTCTCGGCCCGGCCCGGCGCGTGGACTGACCAGGGGCCGCCCGCCGGGGCGTTCCGGACGCACCCGTGCCGCGGCGGTTACCCGGCCGCGGCACGGGGCATGGGCACAAGGGTCCCGGCATCCGCAGCAGCCGTGTCCACGCGTGGACGGCGCGGCCCCATACGCGGCGAACGGTGCATCACGTCGGCGTGCCGGTCGTGATGCCGACGGCGCTTGCCCTACCCACGGGCCGGATGATTAGGCTCTTCCGGTGAGCCGTGGCGGTTGTGCCGCGGGAACTCCGAGACGGGGGAATCGCGTCCGCTCCGACGGACCGGGCGCGTACTTGAGTTGACCAGGAGGCACAAGTGAGCAGCGAGCAGGACGACATCCGCACCGGCGGGGCCGTCCCGGACGGGGATCAGTCCGACGCGGACCTCACGGGCGAGTTCCAGATCGACTACGCGCCGCCGTCCTGGTACACGCAGCAGGCGGGGGGAGGCGCGCCCACGCCCGCTCCCCCGGCCCCGGCCCCGGTTCCCGCGGTGAGCCCGCCGGTGGCGGCCGCGCCCGAGGCGACGTCGCCGCAGGAGCCGCAGGAGCCGCAGAACCCCCGTCCTCCGCAAGCCGGGCAGCCGCCCGCCCCCGCGGAGCCGCAGCCCGCTCCGGCGGTGCCCGACGCCACCCGCGAGGCCGCCGCGGCGGCGGTCTTCGCCGACCCCGAGCCCGCCCGGCCCGTGGAACCGCAACCGGTGGAACCGCAGCTGGTGGAACCGCAGCCGGTGGAGGCGCCCGCGCCGGTGGCCACCGAGGTGACGCCCGCGCCCGCGGAGCCGGACGCAGGGCCACAGCAGCCGCCCATGCCGCAGACCCGGCAAGCGCCCCAGGGAGAGACCGCGGCCACCCCCGAGCAGCAGCCGCAGCAGCAGCCGCCCGCTCCGGCGCCGCAGTCCCAAGTGCCGCCGCTGCCGCCGGAGTACCAGCCGGCCACCCCGCAGGAGGCACCGCAGCAGCCTGCCCCGGTGCAGCCCCCGCAGCAGCAGGGGTACGGCTACCCGCAGCCGCCGCATCAGGGTGCGCCGTGGGGCGACCCCAACTCGCCCGCGCCGCAGCAGCCGTACGGCTACCCCCAGCCCGCCCCGCCGCCGCACGGTTACGGGTACCCGCAGCCGGACCAGGGCGCGCCCTGGGGTGACCCCCACGCGCAGCAGCCGCCGCACCCGCAGCAGGGGTACGGATATCCCCAGCCGGGGCCCGGGCCCTACGCCCAGCCCCAGCCGCCCCAGCCGCCCCAGCCGCCGTACGCCCAGACGCCTCCGCAGCAGCCCCCGGCTCCCGCGCCCGGGCCGCTCCCGCAGCAGGGGCAGCAGCCGATGCCGCCGTACGCCGACGGAGCCAACCCCCCGGCGCCGCCGCACGGTTACGGCTATCCGCAGCCGGGGCCCGGCCCGCACGCCCAGCCCCAGCCGCCCCAGCCCCAGCCCCAGCCGCCGGTGCAGCCCCACCCCCCGGTCCTGCCGCAGCAGCAGCAACAGCCCACCCCGCCCGTGGACCCGCGCACGGCCGTCGGCTGGGGCGGTCCCGGTCCCGGCCAGGAGCAGCAGCAGCGGGTCATGCACGGCGCCCCGCTCGGCTACAACGCGGCCGTGGAGCTCTCCTCGGACCGTCTGCTGCGCCAGCAGCCGAAGGCGCGCAGGAACAACAACCAGGCGTCGCGCTTCAAGATCGGCGCGAAGAAGGAGGAGCAGGAGCGCCAGCGCAGGCTGGACCTGATCCGCACGCCGGTGCTGTCCTGCTACCGGATCGCGGTGATCAGCCTCAAGGGCGGCGTCGGCAAGACGACGACCACCACCGCCCTGGGTGCCACGCTCGCCTCCGAGCGCCAGGACAAGATCCTGGCCATCGACGCCAACCCGGACGCCGGCACGCTCGGCCGCCGCGTGCGCCGGGAGACCGGCGCGACGATCCGGGACCTGGTGCAGGCGCTGCCGCACCTCAACAGCTACATGGACATCCGCCGCTTCACCTCGCAGGCGCCCTCGGGCCTGGAGATCATCGCCAACGACGTGGACCCGGCCGTCTCCACCACCTTCAACGACCAGGACTACCGCCGCGCGGTGGCCCTGCTCGGCCAGCAGTACCCGGTCATCCTCACCGACTCCGGCACCGGTCTGCTCTACAGCGCCATGCGTGGCGTGCTCGACCTGGCCGACCAGCTGATCATCGTCTCCACCCCGTCGGTGGACGGTGCCAGCAGCGCCAGCACGACCCTCGACTGGCTCGGCGCGCACGGTTACGCCGACCTCGTGCAGCGCAGCCTCACCGTGATCTCCGGGGTCCGCGAGACCGGCAAGACGATCAAGGTGGACGACATCGTCGCGCACTTCGAGACCCGCTGCCGCGGAGTCGTCGTGGTGCCCTTCGACGAGCACCTCGCCGCCGGTGCCGAGGTCGACCTCGACATGATGCGGCCGAAGACCCGTGAGGCGTACTTCCACCTGGCGTCGCTGGTCGCCGAGGACTTCGTCCGCGCCCAGCAGGCCCAGGGCGTCTACCCGCCCCAGCAGCAGATGCCGCCGCAGCAGGGCGGCTACCCGCCCCAGCAGGGGCAGCAGCCGTACCCGCCGCAGCAGCCGATGCCCCCGCAGCAGGGGTACGGCCACCCGCAGCAGCCGCCCTACGGGCAGCCGGCCCCGCCTCCTCCGCCCGCGCAGGGCGGCATGCCCCAGGGCTGGACCCAGCAGCCGCCCCCGCCGCCGCAGGAGGCGCAGCCCGGGCAGCAGCCCCCGGCGCAGGGGCAGGTCCCGCCCGGCTGGACCCAGCAGCAGTGACGGGAAGGGCCCGTCCCGCCATCGTGGCGGGACGGGCCCTTCGCGTCGGTCGGTCAGCGGCGCTCCGGCCGCCGGTTCACCCGGCGGCGCCGTAGGCGTCGACCAGCTCCCGGGCGCGCTTGACGTCGTCGGCCATCCGCTCCAGGAGCGCGTCGATCGTGTCGAACTTCTCCATGCCCCGCAGGTAGGTGAGGAAGTCGACGGCGACGTGCAGCCCGTACAGGTCCAGCCCGACACGGTCGATGGCGTACGCCTCGACGGTGCGGGCGGTGCCGTCGAAGGTGGGGTTGGTGCCGACGGAGATCGCGGCGGGCATGGCCTCGCCCTCGACGTGCAGCCAGCCCGCGTAGACCCCGTCCGCGGGGATCGCGGTGTGCGGCAGCGTCTCGACGTTCGCCGTGGGGTATCCGAGGTCCCGGCCGCGCTGCGCGCCGCGGACGACCACGCCCTCGACCCGGTGCGGCCGGCCCAGGATCTCGGCGGCGCCCGCCACGTCGCCCTCGGCGATCAGGCTGCGGGTCATCGTGGAGGAGAACGGCCGGCCGCCGCCCGCCTCGCCCGTCAGGTAGAGGTCGACGACGTCCACCTCGTAGTCGTACTTCAGCCCCATCGCGGACAGGAACTCCACGTCACCGGCGGCCTTGTGCCCGAAGCGGAAGTTCGGGCCCTCGACGACGGCCCGCGCGTGGAGCGCGTCGACCAGCACGGTGCGGACGAAGTCGCCCGGCGAGAGCTGCGAGAACTCGGTCGTGAACGGGAGGATGAGCAGGGCGTCGACGCCCAGCTCCGCCATCAGCTCGGCGCGGCGGTGGTGGGCCGCCAGCAGCGGCGGGTGGCTGCCGGGGCGGACCACCTCGCTGGGGTGCGGGTCGAAGGTGACGACGACGGAGGCGACGCCCAGCTCGCGGGCGCGCTCCACGGCCCTGCCGATGATCAGCTGGTGCCCGCGGTGCACGCCGTCGTAGGAGCCGATGGTGACGACGCTGCGTCCCCAGTCCCCGGGGACGTCCTCCAAGCCTCGCCAGCGCTGCACAGTGACCGCTCCTCGACCGCCGATGGTTCTTCGATGTGCAGGTCCAAGCCTGCCATGCCGGGGGGCCCACCGGCGCAGCGCCCCCGGTGACGCGGCCGTCGCGGACCTGGCGCGCCCCTCGCCCGACCGGTGAGAGCACGCTCTCCGCCCGGAAGGGACGCGGTACGTGGCGGGGCGCGGCGCCGGACGCACGCGGTCCGGGAGTGCCGGCGCGGCACGACGACCGGCCGGAGCATGCGGTGCACGGACCGCAGCGGGCACGTGACGCCGCCGCCGTCGGCGGATGTTCCCCGGCCGGTCAGAGGCCCACCGCCTCCGCCGGCGCCAGCTGGTCGCACATGCGCCGGGCGCTCGGGCCGATCACCGCGTCCCACGCCCCTGGGCCCGCGCCATCGAGGCCGTCCGCGGCCAGCCATCCGCGCACCTGCCGGGCGAACCCGGGCGACCCGCTGACCAGCTGCACCAGCCGCCGGTCGAAAAGGGCCGCGCCCTCGGGCGTACGGCAGAGCAGGAGGCCCACCCGGTGCACCAGGTCGCGGGTCATCGGGGCCGGCCGCCGGGCGCACCCGTCGGCGGCCGCGCCGAGGAGGGCGTCGAGCACGGCCGGGTCGCGTTCCTGGTCCAGGAGGACGTCCAGCAGCTCCTGGCGCAGCGGACGGGAGACGTGGCCGCCCGGTGCGGCCAGCACGGGCGCCAGCACCCTGCGCACCTGCGGCGGGTGCTCCCGCAGCAGTCCGGTGACCAGCGGGAGGAGGACGGCGCGGGCGGCCGGCCCGTGCTCCAGGCGGCGGTCGAGGTAGGCCGCCGCGTGCCGGGCGTCCTCGGGACGGTGGCCGAGGTGGTCCCACACCAGGGCGGCGGCCCGGCGGGCGAGCGCCGGGGTGGACACCTCGGCCAGTTCGCGCAGTACCTCGGCGGCGCCGGGGCCCGGTTCGCGCAGCCGGGAGTGGAACGCGGCGAGCACCTGCTCGGGGTGCGTGGGGAGGGCCGCGGCGAGCGCCGCGGCCGGCAGCAGCGGATCGCCGGCGGCGAAGCCGTCCAGGGCGGCCCTCAGGTGGAGGCACCGGGTCGCCGGGTCCCGCACCAGGAGGCCGAGCGCGGCGCCGTGCAGGGTGCGGTCGGCCGGTCTGGCCAGGATCGCCAGGGCCGCGTAGCGCAGCAGTTCGCGGTCGGCGGCGAGTACGGCGTGCGGGGCGGCGAGCAGGCCGTAGGTGGCCGCGGCGGCGTGCCGCTCCGGCCTTTCCGCGTGCGCCCAGCGGTCGACGGCACGGCACACGGCGGACGGCTCGTCCTCGGCGAGGGCCGCCAGCAGCTCCTTGGCGCGGGGGTGGTCCGTGGCGGCCAGGACCTCGGTGAGGTCGTCCACCGCCTGCCGCCGGTGCGTGTGGAGGAGGGCCTGCGCCGCGGTGGCGACCGTCGGCCGGGGGCCGCAGGGCGCGGACTGCAGCAGCCGTTCGTCGGTGAACCAGCCGCACAGCGCGGGCAGCGACGGCCGCGGCGTCGCGGCCAGCACCTCGCCCGCCGCCGTGAGGAACCGCTCCCGCGTGCGGTCCGCGGCGCGCGGCGGGCCGTCGGCGGGCAGCAGCAGCCTCAGCAGCGCCAGGCGCTCCTCCGGGGGGAGCCGCAGCCGCCGCCAGAACCACGGCCCGAACTCCCCCAGTCCCGCGCCCTCGTGGAAGCCCCCGGCCTCGATCGAACGGACGGTGACACGTTCCGCCAGCAGTCGCAGCACGTCCCGGTACGGCGTCGCGTCCGGCACCCCGAGCAGGGTCTCCCCCAGCAGGTGCGCCGCCCACCACACCGCGTCCGCGCGCCGGGCCGCCGCCCGGGCGGCACCGTCTCCCTCCCCGCGCGGCCGGGGCACCCCGTCGAGCAGTACGGTCCCGCCACCGCGCGACGCGGGTGCGGCGGCGTCGCGGTCGAGCACCTGGACCAGTTGCCGCAGCCTGCGCCCGAGGACGTCCGGCCCCGAACGGCGGGCGGTGAGCAGCAGCGCCTGCACGACCGGTCCGATGCGGTGCCGCGGCACGGGCAGGCAGCGCGGCTCGGAGGGCGGGGCGAGCGGCGGTGCGGGCGGCACCGGCGGCACGGCTTGGTGCCGCGGCTGCGCCCCGGTCCGGGCGGGCAGGCGCACGGGGGCCTCGGCGCAGCCGTCCCGGTCGCCGGCCGACCAGCGGTGGACCAGGGCGTACAGCGCTTCGTCCAGGTCGAGTTGGCCGCCCTGCAGCCAGTCGCCGAACTCCTCGTGCGCGAAGCGGTACCCGGCACCGGCCGGCACCACCAGCCCCTCCGTGAGCACCGCCGCCGCCCAACCGGGGCGCCACGGGAACAGCTCCTCGAAGGACGCCCGGTCCAGTTCGCCCTGACCCGGGCCCAGGCAGCGCCGGGCCGCCTCGTGCGCCTGCCCGGCGACGCGGGCGGCCAGCCGCCGTACCTCCGTTGCCCGCGCGGGGGCCGGGGCGGCCGCGATCCGGTGGGCGATCCGCAGGCACAGCAGGTCCAGGTGAGCCGAGAAGACCTCCGCCCGGCCGGGCCGTCCCGTCAGGCCACCGCCGGCGGCCCGTACCTCCGACAGCAGCCGCAGGGCGAGCGGATGCGCCGCGTCCTGCTCGGCGAGGGCACCGGCGGACAGCCCGTGGCGCTCCCTGGCGAGCCGCGCCTGCTCCTCCGGCAGGCCGCCGAGGCGCAGGCAGGCGGGCAGCGCCCGGGCGCCCGGCGGGGTGCCGGCGTCGTGGAGCAGGCCGGACGGGAACAGGGCTCCGGCCTGCTCCCAGTACTCGGGGCGGCACGCCACGACCAGCCGCGCCCCCGTCGTGCCCAGCCACCGCGCCGTCTCCGCGGACCACGCGGGCAGCGCTTGGGCGAGCAGCGGCGGCATCTCCTCGGGGGCGTCCAGCACGACCAGCAACCGCTGCCCCACGGCGCGCGCCAGGCGGGCGACGGCATCGGGCGAAGCGTCGGCCGGCGCGCGTTCCGGCGCCCTCCCCGCGTGCACGGTGCGCCCCGCTGCGGCCAGCGCCCGCGCCACGGCATCCCTCAACCCGGCGTCGTCCGCACGCAGTTCGGCCCCACGCAGCCACAGCGTGGGCGCCGGGTCCTGGCCCGCGGCACGCCGGGCGGCCAACGCCTCCAGTGCGGTCGTACGGCCGCTGCCGGGGGCGCCGACCAGCCCGAGCACGCAGGCGCCCCCCTCCCCCGTGAAGCCCGCCAGCTCCGCCTCCGTGTCCGGGCGCGCCTCGGCCCCACGCCAGGGCCGTGGCCGGGCCGCGGAAGCGACGGAGGTCGCGGTCAGCTGCAGCGCCCCCGCGATGTTGAGGTGCGGCCCGTACGCGGGCACGGTCGCCGCGTTGCGCGCCAGCGCGTTCGCGAGCGCCCCGCCCTCCGCCGGCGCCCGCAACGGCACCGCGAACCCGCCCGCCCTTCGTCCCGCGTGCAGCGCGGTCACGACGACGCCGTGCACGGCACCGGTCTCCGCGTCGATCACGGGCTCCCCCGAGGCGACGGCACGCAGCGGCTCGTCATCACCGCGCGCACCGGTGAGCTCGTACGCCGCGTCGAGGAGGTGGAAGCGGTCCGTCGCGGTGTACGTCACCGGCGCCGTCCCCGCGATCGTGGCCTCCACCCAGGCCGCGCCGCGCAGCCGCACGGCCCGCCCGTGCCCCGCGGTGCGCGCGAACCCGGCCACCGGCAGCGGTGGTACGTCCAGTCCCTCCGTCGCCACGAGCGCCAGCCCCAGCTCCGGCAGCGGGGTGATCGCGGGCGCCTCGACGAGGGTCGTCTGTTCCCCGTGCGCGTGCAGCACCAGCCGTACGAGGCCGTCCACGGCCTCGTGGCTCGTCACGAGCATCCCCCGTCCGTCCCGCGCCTCGACGAGGAACCCCGTCCCCCGCGGCCGTCCGGCCAGGTCACGGACGCGCACCAGCGCCCGGTCGACATCGGCGGTCAGTACCGCCATCTGCGCACCTCCCCCGCCACAGTGCCCGTTTCGACCGTAGACGTCCGTTGATCGACACAACAGATCCCACGTCGAACGCGCCCCCAAGCGCTCCCTCTCTTCACTCCGAGCGCCTGCCCGTTGGAGTGAATTGATCTTGCGGGGTGGATAGGGACGGGGAGGGAGGGGGATCGTGCCGGTTTCTTATAACAATCTCGAAACCCACAAAACATCTCT
>NZ_JARAVK010000460.1:0-3828 GCF_033792765.1 Streptomyces sp. PA03-6a
GGGCGGGGCGGGCTGGTGACCCGCCGTGCGGGACTTCTTGGTCGGTGGCTGTCCCGGGGTGGTGCTGCGCCGCTTACAGGCTGCGGGCGGTGATGTTGCCGTGGGGGGTGGTGGCCTGGATGTCGAGGTCGGGGGTGCCGTTGTTCTTCAGGGCGTTGCTGATGCGGCCGTGGCCGGTGCCGGCGTCCAGGGTGGCCGAGACTCCGGCGGCCGCTGCGATGGTGATGTCGCCGGACTGGGTGTGCAGTTCGACGGTGCCGCGCAGGGCCGAGGCGATGCGGATGTCGCCGCGCTGGGTGCTGATCTTGGCGGAGCCGGTGAGCCGGCCGATCTCGATGTCGCCGTCGATGGCGGAGAGGCGGACGCCGGCCGCCTCGTCGATCTTGATCTGGCGGTAGGCGCCGTCGAAGTCGATGTCGCCGAGGCGTCCGACGCCGCGCAGCTCGGCGCTTGCGGTCTTGGCCTGGATGTGGGAGCCGGCGGGCAGCTGGACGGTGACCTCCAGGGACCCGGAGGGCCCGAAGAGCCGGTTGCCGGCCTGGGTGCTGCGGATCTGCAGGACGCCGTCGGCGTAGGTGACGGTGGTCTGCTCGGCGGCCTGGACGTCGCTGTTCTTGGCGGGGTTGGCGGGCAGGACCTCGACGGTGGTGTCGGTGCGGTCGGCGGCGATGAACTGGATGCGTCCGGCGGGGACGTCCAGGACGGCGGAGATCGGGGCGGGGGTGTCGAAGGTGCGCATCGTGGTCTCCCGTGTTCGCTCATGGTTTCTGACACCGGAAACGCTACGTTGCTTTCCAATTCGAGGCAACAAGCTCGTTGCGCAAAACCCGTATCGGCGCAGGTAGATGCCTGGAAACTGTTGCAACGGCTCTGCCGAGAACGCAACGCCCACTACTGCGATCATTGCAATGGCAGTGGAGTGAACGCTATAGTGGCGGGCGTCAGGGACCACCACGCAGGATCACCGAGGGAGACCGCGATGCCGGGCGGCAGGCTCACCCAGACCGAACGTCAGCAGATCGCGCTGGGACTGGCCGACAGCCTCCCCTACGCCGAGATCGCCCGGCGTCTGGACCGTCCGACGTCGACGGTCACACGGGAGGTGATGCGCAACGGCGGCCCCACCGCCTACCGCGCCGACCTGGCGCACCGGGCCACCGAACGCCGTGCCCACCGACGCAGGCCCGCCTCGGCGCGGGGGGCGCAGCCGGGCCTTCAGCCGCACGGGCGGGATGCCGAGGCGGTGGCGGAATATGAGGAGACGTTCACCACCGTGCTGATGGGTTCGGGCCTGAGCAAAATGTCGGCCCGGGTGCTGACCTGTCTGTTCACCACCGATGCGGGCAGCCTGACCGCGTCGGAACTCGCCCAGCGGCTCCAGGTCAGCCCGGCATCCATCTCCAAGGCGATCGCGTTCCTGGAGAGCCAGAGCCTGGTGCGCCGCGAGCGCGACGAGCGCCGCCGGGACCGCTACGTCGTCGATGACGAGCTGTTCTACCAGGCCACGATCGCCAGCGCCCGGGCCAACGACCAGCTGGTGGCGACCGCACGTCAGGGTGTTGCCGTTCTCGGCTCTGACACGCCTGCCGCCGCCCGGCTGGAGAACATCGCCCGTTTCCTGGACTTCATCAGCGAAAGCATCACCCGCGCTGCCGAGCAGGCCCGCGAAGTCCTCCACACCAGGCCGGGCACCAGCCCCGCCGCCGCCCCGCCGCGTCCGGACAACGGATAGACAGCCCTCTGGGCGGGTTACGGCCGCAGACGATGCTGACGGTCCCAAAGTGGCTCACTGCATGTGAACCGGACCCGGGTGCCGGCGAATTCCGCGCTGGGGGACTGCTGCGGTCGGCGAGCCGGTGGGCGGCGTGCGTGCAGAGTCGGCCCGGCCTTCTTGTCACGGAGGCCAAGGGCTGGATCACAGGATCTGCAACACGCTCGAGTCCCGGTCCAGGGGAGGTGGACGGGTGGCCGGCGGCGTGATGGCACAGGGCCGACTCCGGCCGCGGAGCGCGCCGTGCGGCCGGCGGGTGGACGTGCTGCCGCCACTGCGGGATCGGCAGCAGCCCCGGGGTCGTTCACAGCCGTCATAGGCGTGCTCCTGAAACTGCTCGGGCACGCACGGATGAATGTGCCCAGTCAGCAGCACGACAGGCTCGGTCAGGCAGCGCCGAAGCCGCCGCCTGCGAGCGCCTGCAGATAGGGGTTCCGTCGTGTCACGGGTTGCCTCGAGAAAATCAGAGCGAGAGCATCCGTCAGTGACTGCTCCACCAGGCTGTCGAACTCACCCGCCGGGCAGTGCCCTTCTGCGGGGCGGAAGCACCAGCCCTCCCGGGTGGCGTATCGGGTGCGCAACCCAATGAGCTCCTTACCCCGTGTGAAGCGCCATTCGTCCTGTCGATCGGACAGTTCAAACACTGCGAGCCCGTCCTTGCGGAGCGTGACCCTCGCGGCGTGAAGCATGAGGACAAAGTCCAGTACGCAGACGGAGGTCGCGGTGTCGGAGAAGTCGCCATTGCCGATCCTGAGGCTGACGTCGACCTTGAAGTTGTCCCAGATGAAGGCAGACCGGGTGAGCTCCTCAACCGCCGTGGGCTCGCGGAAGGCATCGAGTGGGACCCACTCTGGCCCCCATGACGTGTCTCCAGCGCTGGGAACCAAACTGAGTGAAGGCGTTGCGGGTGTGCTCACCGCTCCAGGATGCCGGACGGGGTGGCGGGACCGGCAGGGTCCCTGCTTTGAGCCAGCCCCTCCAGGAACCTGTCACGTTTGTAGTGCATCGCCGGTCTGTGCTCGAGAAGACGTGCGTGGCTGCTGCTTGTCCGGAGGGGGTACGCCGCCTGTGGGCGGGTCCCCCTCCGCGACGGTAAGGGATGTGGGGAAGTGCGCGGCGGTGTCACCAGCGCAGGACACGACCTCGACCACGGTCGTGAGGTGGGTGGCGGGGCCGATCCGGCCTCTGCCCGCTCCGGTGGAGAGGAGCACCGTGCTGGGCGGCGTCTGCCGCGCGAGGCGATGCATGCAAGACGAACGAGAGAACCGAGGTCGGCACAATGGCAAGTGAGAGTGTTGCGCATCCGAGCCTGATTGTCCCGGTGGGGCATGTCGAGCCGGTGCCGCGCAGGGTCCGGGGCGTGGTGGGAAGCCGCGTGGTGTTCGACACGCGTCGTGCACTGTACGTGTGGGAGTGGCGGGCCTACCCGCAGTTCAGTATTCCGGTGGAGGACCTGGTCGACGGCGTGCTCGTCGATGAGCATCACACGGAGCATCACGGTGCCGGTCCCGCACGCCGGCACGCGCTGCGGGTGGGTTCGCAGGTCCGCGAGGGTGCGGCGTGGGTGTGGGACGAGGGTACCCCTGGGCCGTTGCGCGGCCAGGTGCGCTTCGAGTGGGAGGCGCTGGACTCCTGGTTCGAGGAGGACGAGCCGGTCTTCGTCCACCCGCGGAGTCCGTATTCGCGGGTGGACGCTCTGCGTTCGTCCAGCAGTGTGCGGGTGGAACTGGACGGGGTGGTGCTGGCCGAGGCGCCCAATTGCGTGAAGTTGTTCGAGACCGGTCTGCCGACCCGCTACTACGTGGAGCGCATGTACGTCGACTGGGCCCGGCTGCAGGCCTCGGACACGGTGTCGCGATGCCCCTACAAGGGGACCACGAGCGGCTACTGGTCCTTCGACAGCGACGGTGACCTGCAGGAGAACATCGCCTGGGCGTACGATTTCCCCACCATTCAGGCCAATCGCATCGCGGGCCTGGTCGCGTTCTACAACGAGCACGTCGACCTGTACGTCGACGGCGTCCTGCTGCCCAAGCCCGCCGCCCCCACCCCCTGAG
>NZ_JARAVK010000461.1:0-3816 GCF_033792765.1 Streptomyces sp. PA03-6a
CCAAAACCACCCGCGCAATCCGCGACCAACCCGAACGAGCACTCCCACTTCTGGGCATCACCAACAAGCCCGAACCTTAAGGAACTTGATCAAGCCCTGACACCTGGATGCCGCCCAGCACGACCTGGTGGCCTTCACCGCATTCCCCCGCGAGATCTGGCGGCAGATCTGGTCCAACAACCCCCAAGAACGACTCAACAAGGAAATCCGGCGCCGCACCGACGTGGTCGGCATCTTCCCGGACCGCACCGCCATGATCCGCCTCGTCGGCGCGGTCCTAGCCGAGCAGAACGACGAATGGACCGAGGCCCGCCGCTACATGGGCCGCGACCTGCTGGCCAAAGCCCGCCTCCACCCGATCGAGTCAGAAACCCACGACACCGCCCTGCCCACCACACTCACCGCCTAGCCTCAAAGAAGAGATCACCGAGTGGCCGTCGATACACCACTCCCACGGACGTGACCCACCCCTGGCCTTTCCATGCCCCGCTACACTCCAGCCGCCCAGCGAAATCCGCAGGTCAGACAGCGAAATCCTGCTGGAGTACTAGGCTAGGCGGAGGCTTCGGAGGTGCCGCCGTCGACTGGTTTCCTGTCTGGGGTTCAGGGCTCGGCCGTAGAGGGGTGAAAGGTTCGCCAGGCGCCTTCGGTCCCTGCCTGTCCTGTCCGGATGTTCAAGGCGACCGATACCACATCAGATGGCGCGTACACGGTGCGGCCGGTGGTGTCCGCGAGGCGCTGGGCCATCTGCCACTCCGGGGCGTAGTGAGCTCCGCCGGTTAGGCAGGACACCAGGACAATCGGCGCGTCGGCTGGCCGCTGCCGCAGACTGGGCCTCCGGTTGAGCATCGCCCCCAGCTGACCCGCGTCTATCCGCGTGAGCTGTTCCCGGTCGGGGTGTCGGGGCAGATTGACGGAGTTCTCGAAGCCGTGGGCGACCAGGAAGTACGGCCGTGCGTGCCCCGAGTCCACGGCCCAGGGCAGGGGCCGCTCCGTGCCTGAGCGTGGGTTGATGCGGCGATGCTCGTCCACGTCGGCTTGGCTGTAGGTGGTCAGTTCGCCCAGCCGTGTAAGACCCCGCTCCCGCATAGCCAGGTCGGGATTGGTAAGGAAGGCCCTCCCCAGTGCCCGGCCCTGACTGTCCGTAAGCGTCTGGCTGAAGAAGGATTCGTCCATCAGTAATTCGCCATTGAATGTCTTGACCATCCCCGCCTCCGGTCGAACCGTGGCCCGTTCGACCGGAGTATGCGCACCCAGGTCGCCAGGGCTGCTGAGAATCCACTGGCCGAGCGGGCGGGACTCGTCCGCCGGCACGACGGTGCCCATGACGGATCGTTTCGATTGGGGGTCGGTGATCAAACGCAGACTGCCGCTAAAACTCCATACCGGCCGGCCGGTCCGCGCGGCAACGAGCCGCGGAGTCTCCAAGCCACCACTGCCTCCGTGTTCGATAAGCAGCACGATCGGCACGCCGGAGGCCAAGCGCGCCACCTTCGGGTCGGCCGCGAGGAAGTCGGCCAGCTCGTGCGGCATCATCATGGTCTTGCCCGTGTCGGTGTGCACGTACAGGCTCCTGTAGGTGCGGGACGCTGCCAGGAAATACGGTGGGCTGGCCAGCGGATTGCTGGTCCACCACGGGGCAGGTACGTTGTCGCTGCGCGCTGTGACCAGGTCAACCCGGTCCGAGGTCGACACATAACCCTTGTGCAGCCGCGTGGCGCGAAAGTACCACGGGTCCAGGTCGCCGAGCGGAGCACTGTTCCTCGCCGCGACGGGGCGCACGTCGAGACCGGCGGCACGACCAGACGCCATGATCACTTCGCCGCGCGGCACCGGCACCGGACGCTCGAGAAACACGCCGCCCTGCCGTGGGGCCTGAAGGCGCTCGATCCGGGACGGCACCGGGCGGGTCGGGCCCTGGGCCGCCGACGAGGACAGAGCCGTGGCGCTCGCCCCGAAGCGGGCCAACCCGCCCCCATTCACATGACCGAGCAATGTCCCGGAGCTTGCGGCGTCATTGCCGGTGATGATCAGCGTGCTCTGGTCGTTGTCAGACCTGCTCGGTACAGGGCTAGGTCTGACGCCCAAGCTGCGATGGTGCCCGGAGAGCAGGCTGCTAACTGGACGCTCTGTGTCTGCGACCGTCTCCGGCTGTGACGTGTATGGTTCGCCGTTCCCGCCCGTGACGCCAGCAAGCAGCGGCAGTGTGCGGCTGCCTCTGATAGTAACGGCTGGCCGCCGGTTCGCGGCCGGCGCTGGCTCAGTTCCCGCCGATTCGCGCCAGGTGCCGGTGTGCGGAACAGCAGACGGCTCTGCAACGGGAAGTCGTCGCGTGACGTTCACGGACTCCGTCATCACGGGTTTGGTCGCACTCGTGGGACTCTGCGGCCCAACTCGTACGACGCCGATTCCCTGCTCCTGGACATCCGCAGGACCGACGGCCGGTGAGCGGTCCGACACTGTGCTGGCGCCAGCAAAGGTGCCGGTCTTGGTCGCCGTGCTCCAGAGGGCACTGACTGCCGCACCGGAGCTGACGACTTGCGCGCCGACTATCGCAGTGTCCGCGGACTCCGTCACCGGGCGCTCCGCGGCCGTGCTCAGGTCCTGCGGCCGCACTGCGTCACCAGCGGCCCCACCGCCACCACTCGTGGTCACTGCACGTGCGGAGTAACTGGCCGGTGTAACGGACGCGGTGGAAAGATCCGCCGCACCACTCCCAGCACTCACACGCAGGCTTTTGAACATGCCTGTATACGATGCCGAGTCCTGGTCTGCGCCCTCTCCGTGCGCAGATGTGCCGGTCGCGTTCGTGCTGACGGCACCCGCACCGTCACCGTGGCCCATCGTGGAGGCGCCAGCTCCCGGAATGCCCGCGCTGCCGGGCCGGCTGGCGGCAGGCTGCGCCGGGGCTTGCTGCTGGGAGCCATGGGTGTATGAGAACTCAGACCGCCGGTAATAACCGCTTTGGCCCGGGCTCCCCTGCTTGAGTTGGCCCGGATACTGCTGCTGGCGTGCCTGCACATCGCCCAGTCCGTCCCCGGCCACGGAGAGGGGGCTGGCCGCGTAGGGAGTGCCGGGTGTGTCCTCGAAACCCGCAAGCCCGGCAGCAGTTTCCTGGACTGGTCTGGCGTCGTGACCGGTCCCACCGGCAACACCTGCGTCAGGGGCCGGGGCCAGGGCGGCGAGCACGCGGTGACGGTCAGCCAGCGTGCCACCCGGGCCCAGCGTTTCAGTGCGCGCACCACCATGCCCCGCCAAAGCCCCACCCGGCCCCACACCACCCGCGGCGCTCGTGCCTCCGGCCTCCAGGTCACGGCCCGGGAAACCCAAAGTCGTGATGGCCGGGCCCACCTGCCCACCTCGGCCCACACCCGACGCGTCCCCGCCCGACGTACCGCCGTCGGTTCCATTTTGGCCGGTGCCATCGCGTGCCGTGTTGTTATAGCTAAGGAGTCCGCGAGCCATCTCGCGCGCGGCGCGATCCTCGATATCGTCACTGACGGCAGGTGCAGTAGCGCGGGGTGAATAGCTGCTGACGGTGTCGTACCTGGGACCGCCACCCGTCGTTCTCTGGGGCTGGTCCGCCGACCTGCTGCCGGGAGTCGTGGTAACGGTGACCGTGCCGGCTTCGCTGCGCGGTGCCTGTCCGGAACTGCCGGTGTCCGGGGAGCCGGAGGCTATCGGCGCGTTGCTGGCGTCGGGTTTGGGGACCTCGAAGTCGTCCAGGTTCGGTATGTCGATGTCGATGTCGGGAGTGGAAACCGTGGGGATGCCGGCACCGCGACGCCGGCCGCCCCCGCCGGCATCACTGACTCC
>NZ_JARAVK010000462.1:0-3779 GCF_033792765.1 Streptomyces sp. PA03-6a
ACCTCATCGGCGCGCTCGACTACAGCCGCCATCTGCACACCCCGTACACCCTCACCGAGGCCCGCGTCCTGTACGAGCTCGCCCACGCCGCCGGCGGCGGGCTGGACGCCGCCGACCTGCGCACGGCCCTGTCCGTGGACGCCGGGCAGCTCAGCCGGATGCTGGCGGCCTTCGGGGAGCGGGGACTGGTGACCCGCGCGCCGTCACCACGGGACGCCCGGCGGCAGCGCGTGGAGTTGACCCCCGACGGCCGCGAGGCCGCCCGGCTCCTGGAGGACCGGTCGCGGGAAGCCGTCGCGACCATGGTCGGCGGGCTCGCCCCGGGCGACCGCGAACGCCTGACGGAGGCCATGCGCACCGTCCGCGACGTCCTCGGCGGTACCGCCGCGACGGGGACACCTCCCGGGCCGCGGGTCCGGCTGCGCGAGCCGCGGCCCGGTGACCTCGGCTGGGTGGTCCAGCGCAATGCCGAGGTCTACGCCGAGGAGTACGGCTGGGACGCCGAGTACGAGACCCTCGTCGCCCGGATCGTCGCGGACGGCCACGAGCGGGCGTGGATCGCCGAACTGGACGGCGAGCGCGCCGGCTGCGTCTTCTGCGTACGCACCGACGAGCCCGGCACGGCACGGCTGCGCCTGCTGCTGGTGGACCCGGCCGCCCGGGGCCACGGCATCGGCCGGCGGCTGGTCGACGCCTGCGTCGGGCACGCCCGCGCGACCGGTCACCGCGAGCTGGTGCTGTGGACGAACGACGTGCTGGTCTCCGCCCGGCGGATCTACGAGGCGGCCGGTTTCGAGCTCGTCGGGGAGGAGCCGCACCGCAGTTTCGGCCGCGATCTCGTCGGGCAGGACTGGCGGCTGGTGCTGTAACGTCCGAAAAGTGAAGCTCGCGTTCTCGACCCTCGGCGTGCCGGGGCTCCCCGTGCCGGACGTGGTCCGGCTCGCCGCGGAGCACGGTTACCACGGCGTGGAACTGCGGGCGGGCCACGAGGAGCCGGTGCACAGCGGCCTGACGGAGCGGCAGCGCGCGGACGTGGCCGGGGAGTTCCGGGGCTCCGGCGTCGCGGTGCTGGCGGTCGCCTCCTACGTGCAGGTGGCAGCGCCTGGTGAGGACGCTCCGGCGCTGCGCGGCCTGCGCGACCACGTACGCCTCGCCGCGGACCTCGGCGCCCCCTACGTACGGGTGTTCCCCGGCGCCGGTGACGACGACGGGGACGCCGCCGACACCCGGGCGGCCCGCCGGCTGGCGGCGGTGGCCCCGGAGGCGGCGGACGCGGGCGTGCGGGTGCTGGTGGAGACCCACGACTCGCACCGGACCGGCGCGGACGTCGCGCGGATCCTGGGCCTGGTGGGCCATCACCACGCGGGCGCGTTGTGGGACGTGATGCACCCCTGGCTGGGCGGCGAACAGCCCGAGCACACCTACCCGGTGCTCGCCCCCTACCTGGGCTACGTGCAGGTCAAGGACGTGTCCTCGGCACAGGACACCACCCCGCTGCCGCTCGGTCACGGGGCGCTGCCGCTGGCCGGCACGGTGGAGGTGCTCAGCCGCGCGGGCTGGGACGGCTGGCTGTGCTGGGAGTACGAGAAGCTCTGGTACCCGCAGGTCCGGGCGCTGCCGGAGTTGCTGTCGCGGGGGCGTTCGCACCTGCTGCGGCTGCTCGGCGAGTCGGCCTGAGCCCGGCGCCCGCCCGGAGCGAGCCCAGCGAGCCCAGCGACGTCACGGCGACGCCGCCCACCAGCAGCACGGCGGCCGCCCAGCGCAGCGGGCCGACGCCCTCGTCCAGCAGCAGGGCGGCCGAGGTCATGCCGAAGACCGGGACGAGCAGGGAGAACGGGGCCACCGCGGAGGCGTCGTACGTCCGCAGCAGGAACCCCCAGGCGCCGAAGCCGAAGACGGTGGTGACCCAGGCGACGTAGACGATCGCGCCGGCGCCGCTCCAGTCGAGACCGCGCAGCGCGGCGGCGTCCGCGGCGGGGCCCTCGAAGACCAGGGAGAGGGCGAGCAGCGGCAGCGGCGGGACGAGGCTGACCCAGACCATCCAGCTCAGCGCGTCCGGCGGGGCGGCGCGCCGGGTGAGGACGTTGGACAGCCCCCAGAGGGCGGCGGCCGCGACGACCAGCACGAACGCGCCGAGCGGCCCCGAGGCGCCCTCGTCGTACGCGGCGACGCCGATCCCCGCGAACGCGACGCCCATGCCCGCGATCCGCAGCCGGCCGGGCCGCTCGCCCAGCAGCGCGACCGCGAGGAGGGCGGTGAAGACCGCCTGTACCTGTAGCACCAGGGAGGACAGCCCGGCGGGCATGCCCTGGTCCATGCCGATGAAGAGCAGGCCGAACTTGGCGACGCCGAGGACGAGTCCGACGGCCACGATCCAGCGCAGCGCGACGCCGGGCCGGCGGACGAAGAAGACCGCGGGCACGGCGGCTACCAGGAAGCGCAGGGCGCAGAAGAGCAGCGGCGGGAAGTGGCCCAGCCCGACCTCGATGACCACGAAGTTGACGCCCCAGACCGCGGCGACGAGGACCGCGAGGGCGAGGTGTACCGGTCGCATCGCTCCAGCATCGGGCACCGTACCCTTAAGCACCAGCGAGCATTACTGCACTGTCGGCTTCAGCGTTGCTGAATGGTGCGCCTCGGGCGCACGGGATGACGAGGTGAACGGATGCTGGACCTGGCCCGGCTGCGGGCGCTGCACGCCGTGCATGTGCACGGATCGGTGGGGGCGGCGGCCACGGCCCTCGGCTACACCGCGTCCGCGGTGTCCCAGCAGATCGCGAAGCTGGAGCGGGAGACCCGTACGACGCTCCTGGAGCGGCAGGGCCGCGGCGTGGCGCTCACCGAGGCCGCCCACTTGCTGGCGGAGACCGCACAGGAGCTGATGGCGATCGTGGAGCGGGCCGAGGTGGCGCTGGAGGAGCGGCGCGGCCGCCCCACCGGGCGGCTGACCATGGCCGCCTTCCCGACCGCCGCGCGAGGTCTGCTCCCGCAGGTGCTGGCCGGGCTGACGGCCGCCCACCCGTCGCTGGAGCTGCGGCTGGTGGAGGAGGGCGCGCACCTGTCGGTCGACCTGGTCTCCCGCGGCGTCGTCGACCTGGCCGTGGTGCACGACTGGGACATCGCCCCGCTGCCCGCGCCCGAGGGCCTGGAGCGGGTGGTGATCGGCGAGGACCGCTGCGACGTGCTCGTCCCCGCCGGGCATCCGCTGGCGGCCCGCGCGGCGCTGGTCCGCGAGGACGTCGTCGACCAGCGGTGGATCTGCCAGCCGCCCGGACACGTGTGCCACGACTGGCTGGTGCGGACCCTGCGGGAGGCGGGCACCGAGCCTGACCTGGCGTTCCAGGTCGCCGAGTACCAGACGCAACTGGCGCTGGTGGCGGCCGGGCTGGGGATCGCGCTGGTGCCGCGGCTGGGGCGCGGGCCGGTGCCGGACGGCGTGGTCGTGGTGGCGCTGGAGCCGGCGCCCGTGCGGCGGCTGTACGCCTTGTGGCGGACGGGGGCGTCGCGACGTCCGGCCATCACGGAGACGGTTCGGGCGTTGCGCGACCACTACCCCCGGGTCGTTGCCTGACCATGGGCGGATGTCATCCACCCGCAGGGAACCGTTTCCGTACCGATCCCGTCCAACCGGCGTGCTGCTGGGAAGCCTCCGCAAAGCGGTGTCGGTCGCGCTGCTGGCTGCGTCACTGACGACCCTCTCCGCCGCATGCGGCCGGCAGCAGCCCGCCACCGGTCTGCCCCCCTCCACCGGCGGTCTCTTATACACATTTCCGAACCAA
>NZ_JARAVK010000463.1:0-3761 GCF_033792765.1 Streptomyces sp. PA03-6a
CCAACAACCCCGCCCCCTCCGTATCGCCGGGCGACCAACGGCCGGACGAGGTGGGGGTTGTGGGAAGTCGTTCCGCAAGGCATGGGGGTTCCCCCCGGCCGGAGGCTGGGGGAGGGTTGGCACACCCCCACCACCGGCGTGCACACGCCGACGAAACCCCAGCCACCGGGCAGGTGCGGCGCCGCTGTGAGGTTGCGCCAACCCTCCCCCAGCTACCGCTGGGGGTGCCCCCAGCCTCCGGCGAGGCCGACCCGCAACCAGGTCACCGCGCGGCCGCAACGCGTACGCGCACAACGACGGGCCGCAAGGGGCACCCCCCACAACAACGAACCGGCGGGCGCGGTCAGGTCGTGAGGCGGTGGGGACGGGAGCCCGTCGTGAGGGCGCCCAGGGCCGCGTCGATGGTCGGGCCCAGGTAGTAGTCGCCGGTGTGGTCGAGGCAGTAGACGCGCCCCTCCGCGTCGATCGCGAGCTGCCCGTGGCCCGCGGACTCCTCCCCGAGCGGTGCGACCTCCGTGTCGAGCGCGCTGCCGAGGTCGCCGAGGGTGCGCGCGAGGTGCAGCCCGTGGAGCGGGTCGACGCGGACCGTGCTGGGTGCGACGTGGCGGCCGGGGGAGGTGACGGCCGGCACGGTGAGGCCGCCGAACTCGGCCCAGGCCTCGACGGCGGCGGGGAAGACGCTGTGGCGGTGGCCGCCGGGGGAGACGTAGGCGCGGAGCGTGTCGGCCCAGACCTCGGCCTGCCGGATGTCCCAGCGTCCGGGCTGCCAGCCGGCGGCGCGCAGGGCCACGTCGACGCCGACGGGGAAGCGGGTCGAGTTCATTCGGCGTCGGCTCCCGGGTCGAAGGCGCGGACGCCGAAGTGGGCGAGCAGCGCCTCGCAGGAGCGGCAGGGCGGGGCGTAGGTGCCGTGGGCGGGGTCGCCGTCCTCGCGTATGCGGCGGGCGGTGAGCTTGGCGCCCTTGAGGGCCTTGCGGGCCTCGCCGTTCGTGAGCGGCTTGCGCGCGGCGCGTTTGCTGCGGGCGCCGTCGACGGTGGTGAGGTGGCGGGACAGCAGCACCGGCTCGGGACATCGCCCGGTGAAGCGCTCACGCTGGGCGACGGGGAGGGCGTCGAGGACGTCCTGGACGAGCGGGTGGAGCGGGGGCGGCTGGTCCGCCTTGGCGCCGGTGCAGGTGAGGACCTCGTCCTTGACGGAGAGCGCGGCGGCGACCGCCGGCAGGATCCCGTCGCGCCGGTGGCGCAGCGCCGGTGGCGCGGGCGCTTCGTCGGCTCCCCAGTTGAGCCGCGGATCCGCGGCGTCTCTCGTCAGCATCTTCGTACGGCCCTCCGATCCGTCCTCGCGTCGAGGACGTCCCCCTATGTGCGTAAGACTGCCAAACGGACAAGGCGTTACGGAAGTCGGTTGTGAGGTGAGAGGTTTACTTTGTGCCGGATGTCACGGCACTGTGGGGAGATGCGTATCGTCGTCCGGTGTGCTGCCGCAGCGGTGCTCCTTGCGTTGGCCATTGGTTGTACGGATAGTAGCGCCGGGTCGGACGGGAGGGCCAAGCCCACGGAGAACGGCCGGGATTCGACCACGGCCTCCACGGGAGGGGCACAACGCGCGCTCACCGCGGCCCGGTTGAAGGCGGCGCTGATCACCTCCGCCGATGTGCCCGGTTACGTGGTGACGGGCGGCGCGGGCGTGCCTGTCCCCGAGGAGGCGCTGACCGCGGACCGGCCCGGGTGCCGTCCCCTGTCCGACCCCGTGAGCAGCCGTCCCGTCCGGCCGCGCACGGCCCAGGTGACGGCCGCCGTCACCAGGCGCGGGGCGCTCGGCGGTGACGGCGGGCTGGACCTGCTGCTGCTCGCCGCGCACCGGCCCGGCGAGGCGGGCGAGGTCGTCGCCGGGATCACCGCCGCCCTGAGGCAGTGCCGTTCCTTCGGGACGACGGACGGGGAGGGACGCGCCCGGCACTTCGCCGTCCGTCCCGTGCGGGCCCCCGCGGTGGGCGACGAGGCGGTCGCCTACGTGATGACCGACACCGCCGACGCCACGCGAGGCACCGCCACCGTCACCGTCGTGCGCACCGGGGGCAGCACGGCCACCTACGTCACGGTCAAGCCGTCCGGGGACCCCGGGGGACCGCCCCCGGCCGTCGCGCGCGCCCAGCACGGGAAGCTCGCCGCGGCCGCCGTCCAGCCGTGACCGGAACCAGCTCAAGCGCCTCTTGCCACACCCCATAGGCTGTGCCCAACACCGGATCCAGCATGGGGGCATCGGCAATGACGACAGGTCGGCCCGGGTATCGGGCCGCGCCACCGAACGCGGCTTACGCCGGTCAGATCGTGCACTTCCCGGACCCGGTGCGGCGCGCCCGCCACCCGCAGGGCGTACGCGTGGACGAGCGCGGCTTCCCCGACTTCTCGCCGTACGCCCGCGCGGCGGCCGAGATCGCCGAACCGCCGGACGGCTTCGGAATCGACGAACTCCGGCTGACGGACTACGTGTCGGCCAACGCCGCGCAGCACGCCGCCGGTCACGAGCTGTGGGGCAGCCTGTCCCCCGTCGCCACGCCGCACGGGTGGAGCTGGCACCACGTCGGCGGCAGCCGTCGTCTGGAGCTGATCCCCGCCGAGGTCAAGTCGTTGCTGCGGCACCACGGGGGCCTGGCCACCACCGCCTCCGCCGACCACGACAAGCGCGGTACCCGGCCGCTCCAGGAGACCCGGCCGGTCCACTTCGGCGTACGCAAGGACGGGGTCGCCGTCACCGAGCAGCAGGTCCGGGACGTCGAGGAGGAGCTCGGCTACCGGCTGCCCGGCGCGTACCGCACCTTCCTCAAGGCGGCGGGCGGCAGCGCACCGCGCGGTGTCGCCCTGCTGCCCATGCTGGGACTCCTGGTCGACCAGCCCTTCTTCACCGTGCGGGACGAGGCGGCGGCCAACGACCTCGGCTACGTCAACAAGTGCCTGCGGGACCACCTCACCAAGGACTACCTGGCGATCTCCTACGTCCAGGGCGGTGTGCTCGCCGTGAAGGCGCGCGGCGCCGACCTGGGTTCCATGTGGCTGTGCCCGTACGACGACGTGCGGGACGCCGACGGCGCCTTCGGCTCCACCGAGGAGCGGGTCACCGGGCTGCTGCTGCCCTGCGGCGAGGACTTCGACGCCTTCCTGGCCGCGCTCGCCGGCGACCCGCCGGAGCTGGAGACGGTGGCGAACCTGATGGTGGACGGCGGCTTCGCCCGTGCCGTCCCGGTGGAGGGGTGAGGCAGGACATGGTCACGTTCGCGCAGGCGCAGGAACGCGCCGAGCGGTGGATCAACGCCGACGTCCCGGCCTACCTCGCACGTGAGGTGCAGGTGCGGGAGTTCGACCGGGGCTTCGTGGTCTGGTCCGAGCCGAGGGACGGCGGCCCGACCTCGGACGACGGGGAGACCCGCATCGTCATCGCCCGGGACAGCGGCGACGCCACGCTCTGGCCCGCGCTGTCCGTGGGCGAGATCATCCGCCGCTGGGAGGAGATCTACGGCGCCGCGGCCGGCGCGGTCGCGGACGCCGTGCCGGAGCGGCCCAAGCGGATCGACCTGGAGGCGACGTCCTTCCTGCTGAGCCCGCCGCAGTGGCTGCAGGACGCCGCCGACCGGCTCGGCATCCCCGACCGCCGTGACGTTCCGGACGGCGCCCTGGCCGAGACCGTCCCCACACCGCCGCGCGCCCCGGCCCCTGTCCCTTATAACAATCTCCGAGCCCACGAAACCTCCCCAAAAACCTTAA
>NZ_JARAVK010000464.1:0-3755 GCF_033792765.1 Streptomyces sp. PA03-6a
GCTCGCCTGCGGCGTCGCCGTGGCCTCGCCGGCGCTGCGCCGCACGGGCACCTACTCCATCGAGCGGCAGGCACGGACCCGCAAGGGCGCACTGCCGGGCGCCGTGCAGGCGGGCACCGACCTCGCGCTACTGCTCGTGGCGGGACTGGGCTACTGGCAGCTGTCCCGGCGTGGCGGCGGGTCCGGCGCGCTGACGACGGACACCACAGGCGGGCTGGGGGTGGACCCGGTGCTGGTGGTGGCGCCCGCGTTGTGCCTGCTGGCGGGCGCGGTGCTCGCGCTGCGTCTGCTGCCGCCGGCCGCCCGCCTCGGGGAGCGGCTGGCCGCCCGGTCGCCCGGCCTGCCCACGGCGCTGGCCGGCTGGCAGCTGGCCCGGCGGACCGGCCGCGGCGCGGGCCCCGCCCTGCTGCTGGTCTTCGCGGTGTCGATCAGCATGTTCGCGATCGGCGAGAACGCCACGTGGGAGCGGTCCCAGAGCGACCAGGCGGACTTCTTGGTGGGAGCCGACGTCCGCGTGACCGGCACTTCGACACCGCCGTTCGGACAGGGCGGCGTCTACGACCACATACCCGGGATCGCCGCGGTGACCCCGGCGAGCCGCAGCACGGTGCCGCTGCCCAGGAACCGCGAGGCGACGGTGCTGACGATGGACACCACCACCGCCTCCCGGGTGACCGGCCTGCGCGACGACCTCACCGACCGGCCGTTCCGGCAGGTCCTCCGCTCCCTGCGACCTCAGGACACCGCCTCGCGGGACAGCGGGTTCACCCTGCCCCGTGACACCGCGCGCCTTCTCCTGACCGTCCGCACGCAAGCCTCGGACACCGGCGGCCGACCGATTGCGAGCGACGTCACCACCCGCCTTTCGGCGACATTCGTGGACCGCTTCGGCGTCCCCTACACCATCGCCCTGGGCAAGGTCCCCTCCGACGGCGGACGGCACGTCGTGGTGGCGGACTTCGGCGCCGAGGCGGGCCGGGCCCCCGGGGCCGGCCCGGCCGGGCCGCTGCGCCTGACCAGGATCAAGGCCGACTACACCCTGCCGCAGCGGACCGAGCACCACCGGCTCTCCGTCACCGCCCTGCGGTCGGAGTCCGGCGACGGCACCACGCGGACCGTCCGGGTTCCGGAGGGCTCGTCGTGGCAGGCGCGCGCCGTCATGGGCAACCCCGACTACATGAACTACGACGGCTACGTCGCCGTCTGGACGGACGCCCCGGACTCCAGCGGGCGGACGCCGCTCGCCGTCGAGTTCGACACAGGGGAGATGCCCCTCGGGGCGGCCTGGCAGAGCGGCTATGACACGGCATCCGTAACCCTCAGCTCCGAGCCCAAGACCCCGGCCGCGCTGTCGGCGGTCGCCACGGACACCTTCCTGCGTGCGGTCGGCGCTAAGGTCGGGGACTCGGTGCGGATCCCCGTGGCCGGCGTCACCGTGCCGGTCCGCGTCTCCGCCGCCGTGCGCGCCCTGCCCACCGTCGTGCCCAGGACCGACGGCACCGACGGCGGGGCGCTGCTGCTGGACCTGCGCTCCGTCAACACCCTGTTGAACGGGACCGACCAGGGCTCCCTGGCACCCGGCGAGTGGTGGCTGGCGGCCGAGCCCGGCGCGACCGCTCGCCTCGCCTCGGCACTGCAGGCCCGCGGTGACATCACCTCGCTCCTGGTCCGCGACGAGCAGCGCACCGAACTCCAACGCGATCCGCTCGGCGCCGGGCCGCTGTCCGCGCTGCCCGCCGCCGTGGTGACCGCCGTGGTGCTGGCCGCGCTCGGCTACAGCGTGGCGGCGGCCGGAGCGCTGCGCGAACGCTCCCAGGAGTTCGCGATGCTACGGGCGCTGGGCACCCCGCGCCGCTGGCTCGCCCGGGTGATCGCCGCCGAACAGGGCCTGGTCATCCTGGTCGCGGTGGGCGTCGGCGCCCTACTCGGCGGACTGCTGACCCGCCTGGTCGTCCCCTTGATCATCCTGACGGCTGACGCGGAGAGCCCGGTCCCCGACGTGCGGATACATCTGCCGTCCGGCCTGCTCGCCGTGCTGCTGATCACCGTCACCGCACTGCCCCTGCTCGGCGTCATGCTGACGGCGTGGCGGTCCGCCGACCCGGCCCAGGCGCTGCGGCGCCAAGGAGGTGAATGACGTGGCCGAGCCCCGTTCCCCGCGCAGCGGTGACGTCTCCTGGATCCGCGCCCGGCTGCGCGCCGCCCCCGGCGGGACGCTGGCACTCGCCGCGCTGGTGTTCGTCACGGCGTTCCTGGCGGCCGCGCTGCCGCGGGCCGTCGACGGCTACGAGGACACCGCGCTGCGCGACGTGGTGTCACATGCGTCGCTGCCGGGCCGTAGCGTCACCATGTCGCTCCCGGTGTCACGGCTGTCCGCCCCCCTCAACGCAGAGGGGTTGCTCACGCCCCCGTCGCTGGAGGAGACCGAGGCCCGGTTCCAGCGCCTCGTGAAGCCTCCGGTGACGCTCGAACGCGACCGGACCGTGTACGGGGTGCACTCCGCCGACACGGGCGTCACCGACCCTGGGCTGCCCCGGCCTTCGGGCCTCGATCCGGAGAGCGCCCTGGTGGCCCAGCCGGACCTGGCGGCGAACACCCGGCTCCTCGAGGGGCGTCTGCCGCACCCGGGTACCGACCCCCGCAGCGTCGAAGCGGTGATCACCGACCGCACCGCCAAGGTGACGAAACTGCGCACCGGTTCGGCCTTCCACCTCCAGGACGCGGTCGGATCCGTCGTGACCGTCCGGGTCACCGGTATCGTCACGCCGCGCTCACCTGGCGCCGCCTGGTGGAACGCGGAGTCCGACCTGCGCAGGCCCAGCCTGCGCTCGCTGCCCGTCCCGGGTGGCGACCCCGTCAGCTACTGGCACTTCGCCGCGCTCATCGACCCGGGGGCCACGGCCGTCCTGCTCAGCCTTCAGGACGGCGCGCTGGCCTACTGGCACCACCCCGCCGACGTCGACGCTCTCACCGCGCACGACGTCCCGGCCCTGAGCGACCGGATGGCCGCGCTGATCTCGGGACCGGACGGGGCACATCTGCAGGCCAAGCAGCGTGGTCTCCACGTCGAGGAGCAGGGGCTGGGCGAACTTCTGGGCCCCTTCGTCGCGGAGCGTACGGCTGCGCAGCCGCTGGTCCTGGTCGCCGCTGTGGGTGTGGGTACCGTCGGCGCCGTCGTGCTGCTGATGGCGGCGGGTCTGTCGGCGGCCCGGCGCAGGGCCGAGTTCACCTTGCTGCGGGCTCGTGGCATCAGCATGGGCGCGCTCACCGGCCGGCTGCTGGCGGAGGGCGCGGTGGTGGCGGTGCCGTCCGCGGCGGCGGGTCTGGCCGTGGCGCTGCTCCTGCTGCCGGCCGAACGTGCCGCGCTCGCTGTGTGGTCGGCCACCGCCGTGGCGGTCCTGGCCACGGTCAGTCTGCCGCTGCGGGCGGCTGCGACGGCTCGCCGGCCGCGCCCCGAGCAGCGTGAGGACCTCGTCGCGGCACGGCCGTCGCGGCGCCGCACGGTGGCCGAACTGGCGATGCTGGTCGTCGTCGCCGGCGCCGTGGTCGCGCTGCGGCAGCGCGGTACGGCCGACGGCGGTGCGGACGTGCTGACCGCCGCGGCCCCGGTGCTGCTCGCGATGGTCGCCGCGCTGGTGCTGCTGCGGCTGTACCCCTGGCCGGTACGGCTGCTGGCGCGGCCCTTCGCACGGCTCAACGGAGCCGTGCTGCACCTGGGCCTGGCCCGCGCCGGACGCGCCCCCTCCACCACCGCG
>NZ_JARAVK010000465.1:0-3730 GCF_033792765.1 Streptomyces sp. PA03-6a
CGGACAACAGTCACCGATCGCCTACGAGAGGCAGTCAGCTACCCTGACACTCGCCGCATAACAACACGAACAGGTGTCCATCCCACAGGGACAAGGCCCCTCCACGGCATCGGGAACCTGTTGGCAGCGAAGATCCTTACCCGCACCGCGGGCGTGAACCGCTTCCGGTCGGAGGCTGCATTCGCCTGCTACTGCGGCGTGGCACCTCTGGAGGTGTCCTCCGGGGACGTGAAGCGACACCGGCTCTCGCGAGCAGGAGACCGGCAGCTGAACTCCGCCCTGCACGTGATGGCCATCACCCAGATCCGCCACCCCACCGCAGGACAGGCCTACTACCAGCGCAAACGCAGCGAGGGCAAAGGCCACAAAGAAGCCCTCCGCTGCCTCAAGCGCCGCCTGGCCGATGTCGTCTACCGCACGATGCTCCGCGACCGGGATACCTCTCTGATCGCCCCCGCTTGACACAGAGAGGTGCCGTTCAATGGACAGACCCTTTTTGGCGGGATCTGACAGGAGTTAGTGCTGCTCCGTGAGGGGTTGCTCGGACCAGACCGTCTTCCCGTCGAACCCGTAGCGGGCGCCCCACCGCTCGGCGACCTGTGCGATGAGGAAGAGGCCGCGACCGCCCTCATCGGTCGTCCGGGCATGCCGTATATGGGGTGAGGTGCTGCTGCCGTCGGAGACCTCGCAGATAAGCGTGCGGTCACGGATGAGTCGCAGCCGAATGGGGTCAGAGGCGTAACGGATGGCGTTGGTGACGAGTTCGCTGACGACCAGCTCCGTGGTGAAGGTTAGGTCGTCGAGTCCCCAGGCTACGAGTTGGCGGGTAGCCAGCGCCCGGGCTGATGCGACCTCAGACGGATCCTTGGGAATGTCCCAGGAAGCAATGTGGTCCGCATCCAGTGTGCGGGTCCGGGCAACGAGGAGTGCTGCGTCGTCTGACGGCTGACCGTCGGCAAGGCTGGCCATAGACGCGTCGCAGAGGCCCTGCAGGCTTATTCGCTGTGTGGAGAGCTTTTCGAGAAGCTGCTCAAGTCCGCGGTCGGGGTCAAGGGTTGGGGCTTGGATGAGACCGTTCGTGTACAAGGCGAGAATGCTGCCTTCCGTGAGGTGAAGCTTGGTGGCTTGGAAGGGCAGGCCGCCGAGGCCGAGGGGTGGGCCGCTGGGGAGGTCGATGAGCTGGGCGTCGCCGTCGGGGGTGACGAGTACTGGCGCCGGGTGCCCGGCGCGCGAGAGTGTGCAGTCCCGGGTGACGGGGTCGTAGGTGGCGTAGAGGCAGGTCGCTCCAGTGACGTCGGTGGTGGCGGGGGCTTCTTGGGCGATCCGGCTGACCATGTCGTCGAGGTGGGCGAGTACCTCGTCGGGGGCGAGGTCGATGTCGGCCAGGGTCTGCACGGCGGCCCGGAGGCGGCCCATGGTGGCGGCGGCGTGGATGCCGTGGCCGACGACGTCGCCGACGACCAGGGCGACCCGGGCGCCGGAGAGCGGCAGGACGTCGAACCAGTCGCCGCCCACGCCGGCCTCCGCGTCGGCGGGCAGGTAACGGTACGCCGCCTCGACGGCGTTCTGCGTCGGCAGGTCCTTGGGGAGCAGGCTGCGCTGGAGTGTCAGTGCAGCGGCGTGCTCGTGGGTGTAGCGGCGGGCGTTGTCGATGCACACCGCGGCGTGCGCGGCCAGTTCCTCCGCGATGTCCAGGTCGTCAGGTTGAAACGGCGCGGGGTTACGTGAGCGTGCGAAGGTGGCGGCTCCGAGGGTGGTATCGCGTGAGCGGATGGGCACGATCATCAGGGAGTGGATCCCGAGGGCGCGCGCATGGGCGCTGCGGCTGGTGTTGTCAGTGATCCAGAGTGGATCGGCTGGGTGCAGCTCGGCGATGAGTACGGAGATGCCGTTGTCGAGCGCGCGGGCCGTTGGTGATAGAGGGAAAAAGCCGCGCTGGCTGCCGGGTAGTCCTTCTGGCAGGACATCGTTACGGATCGAGCGGTACCCGGCGCAGCGTAGGTTGGTTGCTGATGCGGCGCTCACAGGGCCGGGTCGGGGTTGCTCACCGTGGAGAACGCAGCTGAACAGGTCAACGGTGACGTGGTCGGCGAACTCGGGGACCGAGGCGTCCGCGAGTTCTTGTGCCGCATCAGTGACGTTGAGCGTGTTGCCCATGCGTTTGCGGGATTCGTTGAGCAGCCCCAGTTTTTGTTGGGCGCGATAGTGGTCGGTGGTGGGTAGGACGGTGTAGCAGGCGCCCAGTGTCTGTCCGTACTCGTTCTCCAGACGGAAGCACGAAGTCGAATAGGTCGCTTGGTATGGCTTGGGTAGTACGTGGCCGATGTGCTCCCGGCCGGTTGACGGATGTCCAGTCTCCAATACGTTGCGGATTTCTGCTTCGGTGTCCGCCACGTTGAGTCCCGGCAGGAGGTCTCCTGGACGCCGGCCTAGGAAACGGCTGCGGGGGATGCCGCACAGGTGTTCCATGGCATCGTTTACCCAGGTGAATCGCAATTCAGTGTCGAGTATGGCCATGCCTACCGGCGCTGTGAGGGTGATGCCCTCTGCCAGGGAGCCGGCCGCGGCGGCCCACCAGTTCTGGGTAGGGTCGGTCGCAAGGATTATCCGTAGGGGACAGCTGCCGGAGTCCTGGGCAGGCAAAATTTTGACTTCTAGGTCGAGGCGGCGGCCGTCTGCGCGGTGCACGGCCTGTCTGCCCTCCCAACCCCGCGCTGAGTGGAGTCGTGCCACCACGTCTGCCGCCTGTTGGTCCTCAGGGTGGCCGATCAGCGGGAAGAGGTCTGCGAACGGCTTGCCGAGAGCCTCGGAGGCAGGGTGGCCGAGAAGTTGCGTCGCACCCTCACCCCATCCGCGTACCACCCCCGCGTCGTCGACCACGACCACAGCCGTACCGGGGGTGGATGGTGCGGCCGACGGGGTGTAAGGAGTACTGGTCGAAAGATCCATACCGACCATCCCGTAAGGGTGCGTTCCCGTCGTGCCAACATTTGATCGGACGCGACGGTCGGGCTATTTCAACCATACCCTCCGTAATGATACGTATCTGTGCTATCAGCGGCGCAGCCGCTACTGGTGACAGTCCGTGCGCGTGAACGAGGTGGCCACACTAAGTGTCGGCTACAGCTGGTTACGGCGCGTCGCAATATATAGGCGAGCTCACGTGGCGGCGGGCCCTCCTCGATGACCCCGACCGGCGAAGCGCAGCCTCCATGACGTCGTGCCGTGCGCTCAACGATCCCCTAAGTCGTGCGTTGACACATCCTGAGACGGGGTTGCGTCCTTGGAAGTGGTGTACGGGTTCCCACCTGATCCGGGTGTTTGTCCCGGCGTCGGAGTGAGGGTCCGGATATAGAGACGGCCACCGGCTGATCTTCGAGATGTCTAAGGCTCGAAGGAGATCAGCACGATGACCGCATCAGACAGTTTGCCCCTGCACGCCCTTGCCGAGGAGAACCTCGCTGCGGCGAGTCCCGATCTGCTGCGCGCGATGGTCAAGACGTTCGCCGACGCGCTCATGTCCGCCGAGGCCGATGCCCTCTGCAACGCCGAATACGGGCAGGTCAGCGACGAACGCGTCAATCACCGCAACGGATATCGCCCCCGAGAGTGGGACACCAGGGCCGGCACGGTCGAGCTGGCCATCCCCAAGCTCCGCAGCGGCAGCTACTTCCCCCACTGGCTCCTGGAACGCCGCCGCAGGGCCGAACAGGCCCTGATCTCGGTGGTC
>NZ_JARAVK010000466.1:0-3718 GCF_033792765.1 Streptomyces sp. PA03-6a
CAAAACCACCCGCGCAATCCGCGACCAACCCGAACGAGCACTCCCACTTCTGGGCATCACCAACAAGCCCGAACCTTAAGGAACTTGATCAAGCCCTGCGGCACAACACCACGAAACTCCGCCGCCAACAGTCCGTTCACAGACACCAAACCGGGAACCGTAACCCGGCCGCTCACACCTCGCTCAAGAATGTTCACCCCTTGCCGTATCGCATTTCAGCGCCCCGCCGCTGAACTCCGATGCCATTTGCAGCACCACCTTGCCTCCTCTTTACCTTGCTCTGATGTCACTTTGATGAACTACTGGTTAGCTCGAAGCATGAGCACTCCCTTACCGGTATCCTCCACAGCAAACCATCACCCCTCTGACCTCAGTCACACATTCTCCGGCGAACATCGCCTCCTATTGCGGCAAGACTTGTTCGCTGCGCTCATAGAAGTCGTATCCGGCTCAGGAAAATGGAGCGACCAAACTGCCGCCCAGATCCGAAGAATAGGCATCGAGTGGGCGGAAAGGCGTGAATCACTGAACGAGTTGCCGCTCATCGTGCAGAGCGTCGCTCAATACATATTGGAACGCGCCCCCAGTACCGGTCCAGCCAGATCTCCCACACCACCAGTGCGGCTAACCCAACGCTTGATTGAAGCAAGCCATACAGTGACCGAGGAATTGACACTCGGATTTTTCGAGTACTGGACGCGCAATTCCTGCGAATCGTCAACCTGAAGAAGGCAACCTGAAATGTCGCCAGCCCCATAGGGGCCGGTCGGCGGCGAGGCGGCCGACCGGTAGGTGTGTACGCGGGGAATTACGTGCCTGCCCGCTCGCCCTCATCCCGCCATCGCAAAGCGGTGTGCGAACTCTTCAAGCTGAGCACGCTGGCGATCTCCCGCAGAGCCATCCCCTCGCGGGAGGCCCTAGCGATATGTCTTTTCAGTTCATTTTCCGCCCTCTCGGCGAGCCTCTGATACAACCGCAGCTCCGCCATCAATGCCGCTCGACGTTCGGGCGTCAGGGGAGGATTTTGAGGGTCTGTCATGTACACTCCATGGTACCGGCGGCTCATTCGAACACAAATCCTTGCGCATTCCTCTTCAGTGGCAGTGAATCTGCGTGCCAGGTTGAACCCTGGCTACTCTGCCGCTCCGTTGCAGGGTAAGCAGCACGCGCCGTAAGCGGCGGGCAGGCAGGCAGCGACTACTCAACCATCTGCACCTGCCGGAACACGCCAACGCCTCGCCCCCGAACCCCTTCCGCGTTCCTCTCGGAACCGCTCCATGAGGAATATTCCTCGCCTATCGGGCGATTTCAAGCCCGAGGCTCCATCGTCTCGACCGCGGTAGTGGCATCGTCCTGTGCAGTCCGTCAGTCGCCACTGTCAGATCCGGGAGGATACGTGCTCGAAGTATCCGACTCGAAGTCCAGGAAATCATCCCTCGGAGGATACGTGCTCGAAGTATCCGACTCGAAGTCCAGGAAATCATCCCTCGGAGGATACGTGCTCGAAGTATCCGACTCGAAGTCCAGGAAATCACTCCTGTGGTAGGGATTTTCGATGATGGGTTGCGGTTTCGCTGGGCGAGCCAGTTCAGGTGCCTTGCCGAGACGTGCGATACGGTGGTCAATGAATTGCTCGGCGTGCTCGGCCGGCGAGAGGGCAAATCGCCCTGCAGGGTTTTGAGCGTTGTGCCTTGCGCCCCACACTGCGTTGAAGGAGCCGTTGGCTGCGCCTGCTACCCAGTCTCCGGACAGGCCGTAGACGCTGTCTTGGGCTGCTGCCTCTGCCATGCCAGTGAGCGCACCAAAACCCGCATTGAAGGCTACTACTGTGCCGAATTTCGTCAATTTCTGCGCACGATTCGACAGGTTGGTGAACGCTGGCTTCTTGGTGAGGTTCTTGAGGCCACCCATGGCAGCACCGCCCACCAGTCCCATGCCGAAACCAACGGGCGCCCCCACGGCGCCGTTTACAGCGGCAACGCCTAGTTCGTGCCCATCAAGGGAGTGCCGGTGGCCTTCGCCCAGTTCGATGATCTGGGCAAGTAGTGCCATTCCGACCATAGCGGCAACAGATTCAGCCAGGCGTGTCAGGACATGCGTCAGGGCCTGACGTAGGAAGGCCAGACACAGCACCCGGGTGGCGGCAATGTCTGCCGCGGCTTTGGCTTCCCCTCCGAACATCCACAGAGCCGAATCGATGATGAGCTGCAGAAACAGCACCACCAAAGCACCAATAATCTCGATCCGCAGCGTCTCGATCTGCAAGGCTTCTTCGTCGAGAGCGTGAGCTGAGGCTTCAGCAGCTTCGATGAGCGCCGGCATGATCGCGTTGGCTTCGCTTACACCCCGGCCACCAATGAGTTCAGATAGGAACGCATCGACAGCATCCTGGCCGGAACCTGACAAAGCCTTTGCTGTCAGCCATTTGACGGTCTCAATGTGCTCCATGAGCGACTGGAGTGAGTGGGCTGTCTCTCGCCAGACTGCCGCTTCGGCGCGCAGTGCCGTCTCATCGCCGGTCGGCCAACGGTTTCCGGTCGTTATGAGCAAGAGATTCTGCAGTTCAGGGGGAACGTGGTGGGCGTCTACCACTCGCGACTTCCGGTCTTGGCGTAGCCGGACACGCTTTGTGCGGCGGCTATCGCGGCTTCTTCGGCCTCACGATAGGAGCGGTTCATGGCGGCGAGGTTGTCAGCGATGTTCCGCAGCACCTGCGGCATTTCTTGCACTGCCTGGACCAGTATTTCACGTGGCTCGGCAAAGACACTGCCAAAGGTCTGCCCAAGCGCCGGATCCACTCCCCAGGGAGCCGGGCCGGAAGCGTGAACCCTACTCGTGAGCGTACCCGCAAGACTGCCAGCGGCTGCGGCTGCTTCGTCTGCCGCGGTGATCGCGCGTTGCAACATCACGAGGTCGACAGTGAGGACGTCACCACCAGAAATACTGCCGTCGTTGGTTCCAGGGATATGTAGGTGCGGCTGGGGTGCCGACACCGGTACGTTGCGGTAGCCATCAGGCGGGGACGGAACAGAAACTCCCTCACCAGACGGCGGTGGTGTACTGGGCACGGCCCCCTCACTCGTCACAGTTCGTCCACCCACCAGGAAAGGTGAGCCCGGGCACGCCGTAAGTTCTCGGCAGGTCCACACCATCACAGCCCAAATGCCGCGCGAACCGGCCATGATGAGCCCTTGACGCAAACAGAGCACCCGTTAACAGGAATCTGACGGCAGAGCGGTGCGGCCTCCAGCCCGGACCACCACAGGAGCACTGGCAGTCGGTCGACCCTGACAAGCACATCGGCGGGGAACCCGGCCCGGTCCCTGAGGCCGCCCTGCGCTGCCCACTGACGCAAACGGCAAATCCCACCCGGCTGCTGACATGGAGGCGGCACACGGCCAAGCAACCGTCCCGGCCGGGGCATTCCAGGCCATGCGCACCTCGCGGATCCTGGCCGCGCGCCCCGGCCCCGAAAGGCAAGGACGGGAGCGAGCTCGCAATCGCCTCCGTGGCTTCTGACGTGGAAAGAGCTCGGGAGTTGCTCGTGCAAGTCGCGTCATCGACATCGGCTTCAGGCGTCTGACCAGCAGACTGGGTGGTACAGCCGTGGCCCGCTTCAGGGACCTGTCCCCGGGTGGTGGACACCTCTGAGCCCGGCCCCGCCAGGGGTCGGGGAGGAGGAATCTCTTATGGTGATGAAGGTCTACTCGCCCGAGTT
>NZ_JARAVK010000467.1:0-3705 GCF_033792765.1 Streptomyces sp. PA03-6a
CCCGACCCCCGAACTCCCGCGGTGCCGCGGATCCCCCCTCCGCGGCACCGCGGGCCCGTGACCGGGTCCCCTCCGGCCCCCTTTGGAAGCGAGTTATGAAGACCGACGAAACCCGGGAGTACGACGTCGTCGTCATCGGCGGCGGACCGGTCGGCGAGAACGTCGCCGACCGGACGAGCGCCGCCGGACTGGCCACGGTGCTGGTGGAGGGCGAACTGCTCGGCGGCGAGTGCTCGTACTGGGCGTGCGAACCGAGCAAGGCGCTGCTGCGGCCCGTGACGGCACGGGCCGACGCCCGCCGCATACCCGGCCTGAGGGACGCGGTCGAGGGACCGCTGGACGTGGCCGCGGTCCTCGCCCACCGCGACCGGCTCTCCTCCCACTGGAAGGACGACGGCCAGGTCGAGTGGCTGGACTCCGTCTCCGTCGACCTGGTGCGCGGCCACGGCCGTCTGGACGGGCCGCGGCAGGTCGTGGTGGACACACCGGACGGCGGGACGGTCCGCCTGGCCGCGCGGCACGCCGTCGTCGTCGCCACCGGGACCACGACGCTGCTCCCGGATCTGCCGGGGCTCGCCGAGGTGCGTCCGTGGACCAACCGCGAGGCGACGAGCGCCCACGAGGTACCGGGCCGTCTGGTGGTGGTCGGGGGCGGCGTCGTCGCCGTCGAGATGGCCACCGCGTGGCGGGCGCTCGGTTCCGAGGTGACCGTGCTGGTCCGGGGGAGCGGCGGACTGCTCGCCCGCATGGAGCCGTTCGCCGGGGAGATGGTCGCCGACGCCCTGCGCGAGGCCGGTGTGGACGTACGGTTCGGCGCCTCCGTGACCGCCGTGGCGCGTGAGGACGGCCCGGATGGTCCCGTCCGCGTCACGCTGGCGGACGGCGGGACGCTGGTCGCCGACGAGATCCTCTTCGCGACCGGACGCGCCCCCCGCACCGCGGACATCGGCCTGGAGACGGTCGGCCTGGCCCCCGGCGACTGGCTGGCCGTGGACGACACCTTCCGGGTGACGGCCGTCGCCGACGGCTGGCTGTACGCGGCGGGCGACGTCAACCACCGCGCCCTGATGACGCACCAGGGGAAGTACCAGGCCCGCATCGCGGGAGCGGTGATCGGAGCACGGGCCAAGGGCGAGCCCGTGGACGACCGCAGGTGGGGCGCGCACGTCGCGACCGCCGACAACGACGCCGTGCCGCAGGTGGTGTTCACCGACCCGGAGGTCGCCTCCGTCGGCCTGACGACCCGGGAGGCGGAGGCCGCGGGGCGCCGGGTGGACGTCGTGGACTACGACATCGGGCGCCTCGCCGGAGCCGCGCAGTACGCCGAGGACTACCGGGGCAAGGCCCGGGTCCTGATCGACCCGGACCGTGGCACGGTCGTCGGCGTCACCTTTGTCGGCCCGGGAGTGCAGGAGCTGCTCTACTCGGCGACCGTCGCCGTCGCCGGTGAGATCCCGGTGGACCGGCTGTGGCACGCCGTCCCCGCCTTCCCGACGATCAGCGAGGTCTGGCTGCGCGTCCTGGAGACCTACCGGGACATGCGGGCGGCCTGACCGCACGTCATACGGCCAGGACCCGCCTTCCCGAGGGGAGGCGGGTCCTCGGTCACCGTACGGGGTCAGCGGTGATGACGGGTGACGACCCGGTGCACGGCGCCGGCCATGGCCGCCTCGCCCTGGGCGTTGGGGTGCGCCGGTGCCGCCGGGGTCGCGGGGGCGAGGGACTCGATCCAGCGCGTGCCCGTCGGCGCGCACATGTCGTGCCCGATGGTCGGGGTGTAGGTGTCGGCGTAGCGCGCGCCCGCCTTGCGGGCCTGGGTGGCCAGCATGGCGTTCAGGGCCTTCTCCGTGTCGCGCAGGTAGGAGAAGTCACCGGCCGCGAAGGGCACCGTGGCGCTGGTGCAGGCCGATCCGTCGTCAGGGAACAGGTCCGGGTACCCGGCCACCACGACGCGGGCGTGGGGCGCGCGCCGGTGGATGTCGCGGATGACGGTGGCGACCTTGGGCGCGGTCTGCGCGACGCGCTCCGCGAGCTGGTCGTGGCCACCCGCGGTGAAGTGGGCCCGGCAGGGGGCTCCGGTGGGCTCGGCGGACGTCAGGCCGGCGCAGGTGGCGATGACGCTGCTGAAGCCGATGTCGTTGCCGCCGATGCTGAGCGTGACCAGGTCAGTGCCGCGCTTGAGGGCGGCGAGCTGCGCCGGTGCGGTGCCCTGGGGCGCGGTCATCTCCGCGGTGGTCGCCCCCGAGCAGCTGACGTCGGTGAGGCGGGCGCTCTCGCGCGCCGCGACGAGCGAGGGGTAGTTGTGGCTCGACCGCAGGCACGTCGGGTCCACCTGGTCGGGGATCAGCGGGCCGGACGCGTAGGAGTCGCCGAGCGCGACGTAGTCCCGTCCACCGCCCCCGTGGCCGGCCGGCGACGCGCCGGCGGTCCCTGCTCCGAAGCCCAGCAGCGTCACCATGCCCGTCAGGGCGGCGGCACCGAGTGCGACCCCGCGACGGGTGCCGGGCCGGGTCAGTGTTCTCTTCATCTGTGTCCGTTCGTCGTGGTTCCTGGCCGTCCTGGCCGCCGGACGAGGCGGCCCCCGGCTTCGCAGCGGTTCCTGCGGCGGCAGCACGCCGCACCCGCAAGCTACTTGCTGCGCCAAGCAAGTAGATCAAGTGCCTTCGGGAGACGCAAACGCCGGCGCCCGGCGTGCCACCGGCCGGGGCGGCGCCCTGCACATCCCAGGCGGCCGTTCAAGCCCCGTGATCTCGGGGCATGACAGCGCCTTCCGCCACCTGTCTGCTGGTGGCGAGAGAGCAGACAGGACGACGGCCCCGCCACGACGAGGTGATCCCCATGAGCATGGACGATCCGGCACGGCTCCACGGCGCACACCGCAAGGACCGGAGCGCCCACCCTCCCCGGCACCCGTGGCCGCGCGGGCTCCTGGCCTGCGTGCGCGCGCCCTGGACGGTCGCCTGGCTGGTCGTGGGGCCGGTGTACGAGTGGACGGTCCCCGGCCGGGCCCGCAGGCGCCGTGCCGGGGGACCGCTGCCCGCGCCGGCCTGAGAACCGGCGGGCGCGTGCGGCGGTTCATTCCTCGCCGGGCGTCTCCGCGTTCTGCCAGACCGTCAGGTCGACCGTGGCGTAGTCGTTGTCGGCACCCTCAGGGGAGTAGTCCCGTACCGTGACGAGCGCGATGTGACCGGCGTCGGTGACCACGCAGATCCGGCTGCCCCCGACCGCGTTCTTCCGCGAGATCTCCTGGGAGTACCGGGTCGCGGAGCGGCACGTGGCCAGAGACCCGGTCTGACGGCTGGTGAGCAGCACCAGGGTGTTGCCTTCGGGGGTGGCGAAGCCCCAGCCCCGCGCGCCCCAGGTGTAGCCGAAGTCCCCTTCGTAGTACGGGCCGACCCTGGGGTGGTACGGCTTGGGCGGCAGGTCGGAGAGGGAGATGGTGTAGCCGTCGGCCAGGTCGACGCCCTTGTAGGACGTGGACGGCGGGTCCGCCGCCGGTGCGGCCTTCTCGTCGCCGCCGCTCGGAGCGGTCTGCGACACGGAGCCGCGGTCCGGCGATCCGGACCCGCCCGGTTCGCCCGCCCCGTCGATGGTTCTGCCGTACAGAAGGAGCGCGCCGACGCACGCCGCCGCCAGACCCGCGATGACGGCCACGGCGAAGCCTGGTCTGCGGCGCTGGGCCGAGCCGGGGGAGCGCGGTGGGGC
>NZ_JARAVK010000468.1:0-3677 GCF_033792765.1 Streptomyces sp. PA03-6a
GCAAGGGGCAGATCTTCGTCAAGGGCGAGGTCATCAAGACCGTGCCGGAGTCGAAGATCGTGGAGACCCTCATCGAAGAGGCCATGAAGCTCGCCGAGCAGATGGAGGCCGACGGCATCGCCTCCGGCGAGCCCTCCGTCTCCGTCAGCTGACCCACCATCCCCTCCCGCGTCCCGGGCCCCCGCGGTCCGGGATACGGGCGGGCACGGGCGGAACACACGTTCCCGAGGTAAGGTTCGGGGACTTCCCCCGACCGCTGCGGCCCGTACGGTGAGGCGCCCCACGTGTTGACGACCACGACGACCAAGGTCATGGAGCCAGGCGAACTCGACGCCGCCCTCGCGGTGCTCGACCGTGATCCGGTGTCCAACGCGTTCGTCGCCTCCCGGGTCGCCGTCGCCGGACTCGACCCCTGGCGCCTCGGCGGCGAGATGTGGGGCTGGTACTCCGGAGGCCGCGTCGAAGCGCTCTGCTACGCCGGCGCCAACCTCGTCCCGATCTGCGCCGGCCCCGAGGCCGTGCGCGCCTTCGCCGAGCGGGCGCTGCGCGCCGGACGCCGCTGCTCCTCCATCGTCGGCCCCACCGCGCCCACCTCCGCGCTGTGGTCGCTGCTCGAACCCAGCTGGGGCCCGGCCCGCGAGGTCCGCTCCCACCAGCCGCTGATGGTCACCCGCGCACTGCCCGCGCAGGTCGAGCCCGACCCGTACGTGCGGCGGGTCCGGCGCGACGAGATGGACGTGATCATGCCGGCCTGCGTCGCCATGTTCACCGAGGAGGTCGGCGTCTCCCCGCTCGCAGGCGACGGCGGACTGCTCTACCAGGCCCGCGTCGCCGAACTCGTCGGCGCAGGCCGCGCGTTCGCCCGCATCGAGGACGGCAGGGTTGTCTTCAAGGCGGAGATCGGCGCCGTCACCCGGCACGCCTGCCAGATCCAGGGCGTCTGGGTCGCCCCCGAGTACCGCGGCCGCCGCCTGTCCGAGACCGGCATGGCCGCCGTCCTGCACTACGCGCTGCGCGACGTGGCCCCCGTGGCCAGTCTCTACGTCAATGACTTCAACGCGCCCGCCCGGGCCGCGTACCGCCGGGTGGGCTTCACCGAGGTCGGCGCCTTCATGAGCGTCCTGTTCTAGTAGTGTCGCCGCCCATGGAGGACGTGGCGGTCGAACCGATCGACCTGGCGGCACGGGTGGACGAGGCACTGGCCGTCCAGGCGGTCGCCTTCGGGCTGGGCGCGGAGGAGGTCGCCATCCGCCGGCAGATCGTGCTGCGGCACCTGTGCTTCCCCGGTGTCCGCGCGCTCGGCGCGCTCACCCCCGACGGACGGCTCGCCGGCTTCGTGTACGGCATGCCCAACAGCCGGATCCACTGGTGGTCCACGGTCGTCGAGCCCTACCTGCGGCGCACCGGCACCGACGAGTGGCTCGACGACTCCTTCACCATCACCGAGCTGCACGTCCACCCCGGCTTCCAGGGCCGCGGCATCGGGCGCGCCCTCATCACCACCATCACCGACGGCGCCGACGAGCCCCGCAGCATCCTGTCCGCCATCGACACCGAGAGCCGGGCCCGGCGGCTCTACCGCGCCCTCGGCTACACCGATCTGGCCCGGCCCGTGCACTTCCCCAGCGCGGCCAGCCCGTACGCCGTCATGGGCGCCCGCCTGCCCCTCGTGCGATAACGCGTTTCCGGGAGCGCGCCACGGCTCGATATCCTCGGCACAACGGTACGAAACCCCCTGGAGAGCCCCCATGGTCCTGCGCATGTCCCGGCTGATGCTCAAGACGCTGCGCGACGACCCGGCCGACGCCGAGACCGCGAGCCACAAGCTCCTGGTCCGGGCCGGATACGTCCGCCGCTCATCGGCGGGGGTGTGGACCTGGCTGCCGCTCGGCAAGCGGGTGCTGGAGAACGTCGCACGCGTCGTCCGCGAGGAGATGGACGCCATCGGCGGCCAGGAGGTCCTGCTGCCCGCGCTCCTCCCGCGGGAGAACTACGAGCTCACCGGGCGCGCCGGCGAGTACGGCGACCTGCTCTTCCAGCTCCGCGACCGCAAGGGCGCGCAGTACGTGCTCGGTCCCACGCACGAGGAGATCTTCACCCAGGTCGTCAAGGACCAGTGCGCGTCCTACAAGGACCTGCCGGTGATCCTCTACCAGATCCAGACCAAGTACCGCGACGAGGCCCGGCCCCGGTCCGGCGTGCTGCGCGGCCGCGAGTTCCAGATGAAGGACTCCTACTCCTTCGACACCACCGACGAGGGCCTGGCCGAGGCCTACCGGCTGCACCGCGAGGCCTACATCAAGATCTTCTCGCGGCTCGGCTTCGACTTCCGCATCGTCTCGGCCGTCTCCGGCGCGATGGGGGGCTCGGCCTCCGAGGAGTTCCTCGCCCCCGCCGCGGCCGGTGAGGACACCTTCGTGGACTGCCCCGCGTGCGACTACGCGGCCAACACCGAGGCCGTCACCACCGTGGTGCCCCCGGTCGAGGGCGCGGACCACCCGGCCCTCGAGGAGGTGGACACCCCCGACACCCCCACCATCGAGACCCTCGCGGCGCACCTGGGGGTGCCGGCCTCGGCGACCCTGAAGAACCTGCTGGTCAAGGTCGACGGCGAGATCGTCGCCGTCGGCGTCCCCGGCGACCGCGAGGTCGACCTCGGCAAGCTCGCCGAGCACCTCGCCCCCGCCGAGGTCGAACTCGTCACCGCCGAGGACTTCACCGGCCGCCCCGACCTCGTCCGCGGCTACGTCGGCCCGCAGGGCCTCACCGGCGTCCGCTACCTCGCCGACCCCCGCGTCGCCCCCGGCACCGCCTGGGTCACCGGCGCCAACAAGCCCGACACGCACGCCCGCAACGTCGTCTGCGGCCGCGACTTCGAGGTCGACGAGTACCTCGACGTCGTCACCGTCGAGCCCGGCGACCCCTGCCCGCGCTGCGGCGCCGGCCTCAAGCTGGACCGGGCCATCGAGATCGGCCACATCTTCCAGCTCGGCCGCAAGTACGCCGACGCCTTCGAGCTCGACGTCCTCGGCCAGAACGGCAAGCCGGTCCGGGTCACCATGGGCTCCTACGGCATCGGCGTCTCCCGCGCCGTCGCTGCGCTCGCCGAGCAGACCGCCGACGGGCAGGGCCTGTGCTGGCCGCGCGAGGTCGCCCCGGCGGACGTCCACGTCGTGGCGGCGGGCAAGGCGCTCCAGACGGAACTGGCCCTCGAGGTCGCGGAGAAGCTGCACGCGGCCGGGGTCAGGGTCATCGTCGACGACCGCGCGGGCGTCTCGCCGGGCGTGAAGTTCACCGACGCGGAGCTGCTCGGGGTGCCGACGATCCTCGTCGTGGGGCGCGGCGCGGGGGACGGGGTCGTCGAGGTCAAGGACCGCCGCACCGGGGAGCGCGAGGAGTTGTCGGTGGCGGACGCGGTCTCCCGCGTATCCGCGTAGCGGATACGCGGGGGTGCCCCGTGCGGCCCGTTGCTGTGTGCGGCTCCGTTGCGCCTGCGGCGGGCATCCCCCGCCCGCCCGCCCGATTGCCCGGCGCGGTCAGTGCGGGTCTCGCACCGTGTGCCTGGGTCGGTGCCGCGCCGGCGCACTCCCCCAGCCTTCGGCCGGGGGGACCCCCACAGCGCTCGCGGTTTGGCCCTGCGTCGTTCGGCGCCCGGGTCCGCCGCTCGTCTCCCCCAG
>NZ_JARAVK010000469.1:0-3634 GCF_033792765.1 Streptomyces sp. PA03-6a
CCCCGCAGGTCGTCCCCGCCCGGCAGCTCAAGGACGCACTGGGCATCCGCAGCGTCGGCTACCGCCAAGGCGACCGCGAACTGGCCATCAAGGATCAGAGGCTGGCATGAACACCCGAAGACTGCTCATCCCCGTCCTGCGGTGGGCGACTGCCGCAACCCTCGCCGCCGGCGGATACATCCACGCCCAGCTCTACCTCGACGCGTACCGCTTCATCCATCTCATCGGCCCCCTGTTCCTCCTCCAGGCCGGCTCTTCCTTCGCCTTCGCCGCCCTGCTGCTGTTCGGGACGCCACCCCTGCTGCTGAGGGCCGCCGCGGCAGGCGTCGCGCTCGGGGCCCTCGGCGGTTTCGCCGCCTCGCGCACCGTAGGCGTGTTCGGATTCACCGAGCGCGGTCTGCAGCCCGCACCACAGGCCCTCCTCACTCTCCTCGCCGAAACCGGAACGTTGCTGCTCCTGGCGACCTGGCAGATGACGCTGGCCGCACAACACCGCGCTGCCCGACCACCCCTCACGCCACCGGTCCGGAACCGGGCCACCACCCGCACACCACAGGAGTGAACCAACACAGCGCAGCCCGCCGTCCACGCCACCTGCCGCTCTTCCCGGAACCAAGGGGGTATCTCCCATGCACCTGGAACCACGCCCAGGAATCGCCTGGCCGAGTCCGCACCTGCGCGAACTGAGGGACGCTGTGCGCATCCTGCTCGGCCTGGACGACGACACCGCCGTCATGATCCGCCAATTCGGCTGTGGTGAACCCGGCTACCCGCCGTGGGAAACCGTCTTCGAGGTGGTGCCCATGGACGGCGGGGTCCACCGCTGGACACTCCACCGCCCCGCCGACGAGATCACCGAGCACGACCTGGCCGCCGCCTTCGGGTCGGCTCCGGCCGAGCCGGGACGACGGCGCCGGTGATGTCCTGCGGGCTTTGTGCGGTCGCGGGGCATGTCCAGGGCCCACCCCGCAGAGACCGGGCTCTCCAAGGGGCCTCGATTCGTGGGTGGGCAGCAGCGGCCGGTGCCGGCTCGGGTGGCGGGCCGAGCAGGGTCTGCCGCCAGGTCGTGGTGCCAGGGCCGGGTGGCGGCGATCTGCAGGTGCAGGCGGCGGGCGCCGTGGGTGACATGGCACGTCTCGCATCGCCGGCCACACACCGGTCCGACGTGCCGCGCCTTGTCACCCAGTCGGCTCCCCGACGCAGACACGGCCGTTGCGTCGCACATGACCGACAGGCACTGTCAAAGGCCGGGCCTTGCAGGTACTTGCAAGGCCCGGAACCGCCCACCGCGTCGAAGCCGTACACATTTCCCCGCGTGCGGGCCTTTGTGGGGTTCGAGAGCTGATGGCGGACCATCACCGCCACCCCACGAGGTAGGCGACGCCGGGGTGAGGCCTCACGCCGAGATGGTGAGAAGCTTCTGGCCGTTGCCGGCGTAGATGGCGAAGTGGCTGATCGTTTCCGGGGACATGGGTACCGTCCCGGAAATCCTGGCGCCGCCCGGGTACTCGCCGGCCTGCCAGGTGGCGGCGGTCGCTGTGGTGCCTGTGACCCCGACCGCTTGCAACTTGCACGTGATCCCGGGGGGCGCTCCCTTGGCCGAGACCTGCACGGCACTGCCCCAGGCGGCGGGCGAGACCTTCACCGAGGCGGACACGCCTGTGGTGGGGTCGGTTCCGGAAAAAGTGCGGACCGGGGCCGGTGACGTCGGTGCAGGCTGCGCCACCTGGCCGCTGGTGGACGCGATGGTGGCCAGCCACGTGCCGCCCGACGCTGCCGCCGCGATGAGCGCCGTGGCCGCGGCGACCCCGACCAGCTGCCTGCGCCAGGCGGTACGACGCCGGGACGCGGCCTGCTGGAGCAACCGGTCGACCCGGCCCCGTCCAGCTCCCCGCGAGGGGCCCGGTACGGCAGCGGGTACAGGCTGCGGTTGCGCGCTTGCGGCGGCCCGCTGTACGAGCCGGTCGGCCAGTTCCTCGCTTGCTGCGGGCGCGGCCGCAGCCTCGGCTTCGGCCACGCTGACCGTCGCGAGCAGCGCGGGCAATCCCGCCAGCTCGGCATGTTCGGCGCGGCACTCGTCGCATTCCGCGAGGTGGGTGCGCACCTGCTCCGTCTCCGCCGGGGACAGTGTCCCCAGCACGTACCCGCCCAGCAAGAACCGGACGGCGTCATGGCCGCCATTCATGGCCCGCACCTCCTCCATGCCGCTGTCACGGCTCGATACCCCGTTCCTGCAGCGCCAGCCGCAGCGCCTTCAAGGCGTAGTACGTCCGCGACTTCACGGTGCCCACCGGAAGGCCGAGCACCTTCGCCGCCTCGACCATCGTCCGGCCCCTGTAGTACGTCTCCAGCAGCACGGCCCGGTGCTCCGGGGACAGGGTCCGGATGGCGTCGGCCACCGCCCAGCTCTGCAGCGCCTGCTCGATCTCGTCTTCCCCGGCCGTCCGCTCCGCGACCTGTTCCAGCACCTCGCCGTCGACCTCGGTCGGCCTGGCCTTGCGGGCCCGGTGGGCGTCGACGACCAGATGCCGGGCGACCGTACACAGCCATGCCCGGGCCGGGCCGCGTTCGGGATCGAACGCCGCGGGATGCTGCCAGGCCCGCAGCAGTGTCTCCTGCACCACGTCCTCGGCCCATTGCCAGTCTCCCGAGGTCAGTCGCAGGACGAAGTGGAACAGCGGCCCGGCATGCTCGGCGTACAGCGTGCGGAGCAGTTCCTCGTCCGCGTAGGAAATGGTCCCCCTGTCGGAGACGCGATTCCCGGGGCGATCCGGCTGACTCGTCGGATCGCGTTTCGGAAGGCGCCACGGCATAAGGCAATGATCCCATATCGCGCAAATCTGCAAAATTCCACAAAAGGTGCTTACGTGTCGAACCGTGCAGCCCCCGGCGCCCGTGAAGCCTGATAAGTACCGATCGCCGGGATCCCCCTCCCGTCCCACGAGAAGCGAGCCGAGATGACCGAGAAGATTTCGCCGCCCCTCGAGGCCTCCCGCACCGTGCGGCCCGTGCGCATGCGATACGACCTCGTGCTGCGGCCCCACGACGCGCTCGACCAGCACGGCGGATGTGCCGCCCGCGTCCTACCGGGCCCCCTTGTCATCACGTACAGCGGCGACGCCGTCGCAACCGACGCGCCGGCGTCCAGCCACCGGCGCACGCCACGTCCGCCGTGCTCGGCAACGCCGTCGGCCTGATGTGACACACCCCCTCTGGGATGCCTGCGTCTTGCAAGATCCAGCCGTCGTGGGTCGAACGGCCCTGGGCACCGGCAAGCCCGATGACGGCGTGGGTGAGCGCGGTGTAGGGGTCTTCGGGTTGGGGGCTGCAGTCCCAGTGGAGGGTGCACTGGTTGCCTTCGACGAACAGGCGGCGGATGATCACCCTGCTGTGCCCGACCCGGCCAGGAGGCTGCTGCCAGGGAGCGATGGCGCGGCTGCTGTACTGCCCGCCCTCCTGACGGACCCCGGACCCCGGACTCCGCGAGCAGGATGCCGGTGTCGCCGACGCACGCGGTGACACGCCGCGGACCTCCGGCCGAGATGGCCGCCCACGCCTGACGCCCCGTCGGCCGCACCCCCAGTACCGGCCGGACCGCGTCGATCACCACGCCCCGCGCCGACCACCCCACACC
>NZ_JARAVK010000046.1:0-46230 GCF_033792765.1 Streptomyces sp. PA03-6a
GGGTCCGGAGATGTTTATGGGCGACGTCCGGGGTGCCGCCCTGCGGTGCGCCCGCGCCGGGCCCCGTGGTGCCGCCGTGCCCGCCGCCCCAGTCGGGCACCGGCCGGGCGCGCCTGCCGCGGCCTCCGTCGCCGTCCCCGTCCGGCACCCAGCTGACGGCCATGGCTCCGCCGACGACGCCCAGCAGGAAACCGATCAGGAAGCCGCCGAAGTTGGACAGCACGAGCGAGGCGACGGAGAAGATCAGGGTCGCGATGCCGGCGAAGGCGCGGTAGTGCGGGGCCAGCCACAGGGTGAGGCCCAGGACGACCAGGAAGACGCCCATGAGCAGGCCGGAGACACCGGCGATGCCCTCGTGGATCATGAGCGCGAGCGGGGCGAGCGGGATGGAGAGGATCTCCACACCGGCGAGCAGGGTCCACACGCCGGCCCAGAAGGGACGGCTGCGGCGCCAGGCGCGGAAGCGGGACCGGAGGGCTCCGGCGCGGCTCAGCATGCGGGTCACGGCGGCCTTTCCTAGAAGCAGGAGTGGTCGCCGCGCAGCACCTGCACGTGCAGGTCCGGCAGCCGGAACGTGGCCGCGCTGACCGACCGGTTCGTCTGCCGCAGGTCGCGGACGCGGATGGAGGTCGCCTGCTGGGCGAAGGCCCCAGCCGGGCCCCGGACGCCGGGGACCTGGTCCACCGTCGAGGCGTCCTGTCCGATGTGGATGTTCTCGAAGACGGCGTCGCCCTTGATGTCGTGGGCGTCGGCGATCAGCCGGTCGGCGCTCGCCGGGTCCGCGGTCAGCCGCAGCGTGACCGGGCCGATGACCGGCACCGGCTGGACGACGGACTGGCACAGGTCGTGCAGGGTGGCCCGGCGGATGGCGGACAGCGCCTCCGGGTAGACCTGGTCACGTCCCCGGTCGAGGACGCCGAACTGGACGAAGCCGTCGCCTTCCAGGAGGGAGGAGGAGATCTGGAAGCTCTCCCCGGCGACGGTGAAGGAGTTGGCCGAAACCCCGAAGGAGGCGGCGAGCGCGCCGGTGGCCAGGCTCGCGACGACGGCACCCGCGACCGCGACGGTCGGCACCATGACGAGGGCGAGCCGCTTCCAGCTGGTGCGGCCGGAGGCGGCGACGGCGGCCTGGGACGTGGCGGGCCGGGACCCGGTGGGCTCGGTGGTCAGCACATCCCGTCAACCGTGGGACAGTCTGATCGGTCGCTCGGGAGCGGTACGCAATCACCCCGATGGTCGTACGCACTCGCCCATTCGGGTCAGAAGCAGGGGTCGGCGCCCCTCTTGACCGTCATGTGCAGGCCGTTCAGCCGGAAGGTGGCCGCGCTCACGGACCTCGTGGTCTGCCGCAGGTGGTCGATGGTGACGCTCTCGGCCTGCTGCCCCAGGGCGCCGGCCGGGCCCTTGGCCCTGCCCTCGGTGTCCGTCGTGGAGGCGTCCACACCGATCCGGATGTCGTGGAACTCGGCGTCGCCCGCCAGGTCGTCGGTGTCGACGATCAGCTGGTCGGCGTGGACGGGCTTGCCGCCGCCGCCCGCGGTGATCAGCAGGGTGACCTGGCCGAAGCCGGGGACGGTGCCGACCACGGACTGGCACATGTTGTGCAGTTCGGCGGAGCTGATGGCGGAGACCGCCTGGGGGAAGTCGCCCTCGGCGGTGTGGTCGACAGTCACGTACTGCGTGAAGCCGGTGCCGGTCAGGCGGTCGGCGGCGATCTGGATGCTCTGGCCGGACAGGGCGGTCGTGGTCGGTGAGATCGCGAGGGAGACGGGCACCGCCCCGGCGCCCGCGCCGACGGCCACGGCGGTGGAGACGGCGAGGGTCGGTATCAGGACGACGGCCGTCCGCGTCCAGCTGGTGCGGCCGGACGGACGGCCGATGCGGCTCGTACGTCGTATCAGCGGGCTCACACGGTCATTGCAACCCCGGCCAGGGGGCCCGGCAACCGGAGTCAGCGGTGCTGTCCGCCCCGGGGGTCCTGGTAGGGGGCCGCGGTCCGCGGGTGCCACCCCTGCTGCGGCGGCACCTGCGGTTGGCGCGGGCCCCACCGCTGCGGGTGCGCCCCCGGCTGCGCGGGCTGCTGCGGCCACGCGTGGGGGCCCTGGGGCTGCTGCGGCCAGGGTTGCCCGTACGGCTGCTGCCCGTAGGGCTGCGGGTACGGCTGCACCTGCGGGTACGGCCCGTACGGCCCGTACGGCGCTCCGGGCGGGGGTGCCGCCCAGGGGTACAGGGGCGGGAACGCGGGGCGGATGGCGTGGGCCGCGTGGGTGAGCGCGGGCTGGGCGACGGCCTTGCGCTCCCACAGGTGGTGGAGCAGTTCCTGTTCCCGGGCCTGGAAGTCGGCGCCGGCGGCCCCGCGGTTGGCGCGGGCGCGCAGGAAGGCGAGCGAGGTCGCGAAGGACACGTACTCGCGGACGGTGCGGGCGGCGTCCTTGCCCTGTGCGCCGCGGGCGGCGGAGCGGGCGAGGCTGCGGCCCTTCATGGAGCCGATGGCGGCGGGCTCGGGCAGGCCGAGCCAGCCGGCCACCGCGTACAGCGGCAGCTGGGTGCGGATGGTCTTCAGCTCGTTCGAGCGGGACCAGATCGCGAGCCAGACCAGCAGGCCGAAGAGCGGGATCATCAGCGTCGCGTAGACGGCGAGGAAGCCGAGCGGGCTGAGGGAGGCGGAGCCGTTCCAGGTGCCGTGCAGGACCATCGCGAGCAGCCAGCCGCCCAGCGGGGCGAGCCAGCGGCGGGCCTGGCCGGGGCGTGAGGTGGCGGCGATGGCGAAGCCGATGCCGGTGAGCGAGGTGAACAGCGGGTGCGCGAAGGGCGTCATGACGATCCGGACGACGAACATCGCCGCGGTCGTGCCCAGCCCGCCGTCGGCCCCGTACGCCTGGTCCTCGGCGAAGCCGGAGCCCAGGTAGAGGATGTTCTCGGTGAACGCGAAGCCGGTGGCGGTGAGTCCGGCTATGACGACGCCGTCGACGATCCCGGTGAAGTCACGGCGGCGGAAGAGGAAGAGCAGCAGGACGGCGGCGCCCTTGGCGCTCTCCTCGACGACGGGGGCGACGAAGGTGGCGCCCCAGATGTCGCTCTGCGAGTCGCTGGCCGTGAAGGTCGTGGCGAGCAGCTCGGTCGCGTACTCGTTGGCGAGGATGGCGACCAGCGTGGCGGCGCACGCGCCCCAGGCGAAGGCGAAGACCGCGTCGCGCAGCGGGGTCGGCTCCACGCGGTCCAGCCACAGGAAGGCCCCGCCGAGGAGCGGGACCGGCAGGACCGCCAGGAGGAGGCCGACCAGGAGGCCCTCCGTGCCGGTCTGCCGGCGCACCAGCGCGAGGATGATCACCCCGCACAGCGCCAGTACGGAGAAGAGCGCCACGAGCCGGAACGTCCGGTTCTCCCAGAAGTGCCGGCGCGGCTTGTAGTGCCACTGCCCGGGGGCGGGCAGTGCGAACTGCGGTTGCTGCTGGTGATCCGGATACTCGGGTACGGCCGGCCGGGCCGCCGGGCTCGGGAGGGGCGAGTCTGGCGAATGCGAGTACGAGGACACCCAATGACCTTACGGGGCGGTGGCCGCGTGGCGCGATGGTGTTACGGATAACCGCCCTGCGTACCGCCCGGTGCACCGCGCACGGCCGGACGTTCAGCGGCGCTCGAAGACCAGGTCGTGGACGACGTGGCCCTTGGCGATCCCCTGGCGCTCGAACTTGGTCATCGGGCGGAAGGCCGGACGCGGCTCGGCGTAGCCGCTGCCGGTGGCGTAGGCGTTCGCCAGGCCGGGCTCCGCCGTCAGCACCTCGAGCATCTGCTCGGCGTACGGCTCCCAGTCGGTCGCGCAGTGCACGGTCGCGCCGGGCCGCAGCCGCGACACGGCGAGCGTCACGAACTCCGGCTGGATCATGCGGCGCTTGTGGTGCCGGGCCTTGGGCCACGGGTCGGGGAAGTAGACCCGCAGGCCGGCCAGCGAACCCGGGGCGAGCATGTCGCGCAGCAGGACGACGGCGTCGCCGTTGGCGACCCGGACGTTGCGCAGGCCCTCGCGCTCGGCGAGGTGGACGAGGTTGCCCTGGCCGGGGGTGTGCACGTCCGCGGCGAGGATGCCGGTGCCCGGGTCGGCGGCGGCCATCGCGGCGGTGGCGTCGCCCATGCCGAAGCCGATCTCCAGGACCACCGGGCGGTCCGGGGCGAGGTCCGCGTCGGCGAAGAGCTTGTCCAGGTCCAGCGGCGTGCCGTCGAGGTCGACGCCCCAGTCCGCCCAGCGTCGCTCCAGCGCCGCCCGCTGGCCGTGGGTGACCCGGCCGCGGCGCGGGTGGAAGGTGCGGATGCGCTGCTCGGTGTGCGCGTCCGGATGCGGGTGGGAGGCGGGGCCGCCCGGGAAGTGGGGGGTGCGGGGCTTCGACATGATGCGTCGATTTTACGTACGCCCCAGCACCGCCAGTGCCCTGCGGGCGATCTCCCGGCCGATCGGCAGCGAGGCCGTCGCGGCGGGCGAGGGGGCGTTCAGTACGTGGACGAAGGGCCCGTCGCCCGTGATGAGGAAGTCGTCGACGAGCGTCCCGTCGCGCAGCACGGCCTGCGCCCGCACCCCGGCCGCGGCCGGCACCATGTCGTCGGCGCTCACCGCGGGCAGCAGCCGCCGCACGGAGTCCACGAAGGCCCGCTTCGACAGCGACCGGCGGATCTCGCCGGCCTCGTAGCGCCAGTGGCGGCGGGCGATCCGCCAGGTGCCGGGGAACGCGGCGGTCTCGACGAGGTCGCGCGGGCGCACGGTGCGCCGCCGGTAGCCCTCGCGGGCCAGGGCGGGGACGGCGTTCGGGCCGACGTGCACGGAGCCGTCGAAGCCACGGGTCAGATGCACGCCGAGGAACGGGAACGCGGGGTCGGGGACGGGGTAGACCAGTCCGCGGACGAGGTCGGCGCGCTCCGGGCGCAGCTCGTAGTACTCGCCGCGGAACGGCACGATGCGCACGCCGGAGGTGTCCTCCCCGGCCATCCGCGCGATGCGGTCGCAGTGCAGGCCGGCGCAGTTCACCAGCGCCTTGGCCCGGACGGGCGGGCCGTCGTGGGGCTCGACGATCACGCTCGGGCCGTCACGGTGGATCGCGCGGACCTCCGTGCCGTACGCGATGCGCGCGTCGGCCCGACCGCCCTCGGTCGTGAGGCGGGCCATGGCCGCGGCGACCGCGGTGAAGTCGCAGACCCCCGTCGTGCCGACGTGGATCGCCGCCAGGCCGCGTACGTGCGGCTCCCGCTCCGCGATCCGGGCGGGGCCCAGCTCCTGCACCGGGATGTCGTTCTGCCGGCCCCGCTGGACGAGGGCGTGCAGCCGGGGGAGCTCGTCCCGCTCCGTGGCGACGATCAGCTTGCCCGTCACGTTGTGCGGGATGTCGTTGCCGGCGCAGAACTTCACCATCTCGGCGGCGCCCTGCGTCGCGTACCGCGCCTTGAGGGAGCCGGGGCGGTAGTAGATGCCGCTGTGGATCACACCGCTGTTGTGGCCGGTCTGGTGGCGGGCGGGGCCGTCCTCCTTGTCCAGGACCAGGACGGACGTGCCGGGGGCGGTACGGGTGAGCGCGTACGCGGTCGCGAGGCCGACGATGCCGGCGCCGATGACGACGACGTCCGTGGTGTCCATGCGCGCGGTCACCTCCCCCGTAAGGCTTGGCCCGTCCGCGCCGCGTGCAAACCTGTCGGCGGGGCGTGTTGTTCGCGCCGGGTCGCTGCGTGCGGGTCGTTTGCGCCTGCGCGCGGCTGCGCCGGGCTGCCCGGTGGTTGCGTGCGGGTTGTTTGCGCCTGCGGCTCAGACAACCCGCACACAACAACCGGCCGCAAGCGGCACCCGCCGCACCCCGGAGGGTTACGCGGGGGCCGCCAGCAGGGGTCGGGCCCGCTCGCGCAGCTCCGCGACGCGGGGCTCGTTCCCGTAGGGCTCCAGCCGGTGCAGGAGGTCCCGCACGTACTCCGTCGTCCGGGCCGACGAGATCCGCCCGGCCACCTCCACCGCCTTGACCCCGGCCGCGCACGCCGCGTCCAGGTTGCCGGACTCCAGCTCCGCGACCGCCGAGACCACGAGCCGCAGCCCGTGCGAGCGCACGAACTCCTCCGTGGGCCGGGCGAGGGCCGTCTCCGTGAAGCGGCGCACCTGCCCGGGCACACGCAGGTCGCGGTAGCACTCGGCGGCGTCCGCGGCGAGGCGGTCGTAGGAGTAGAAGCCGAGCCAGGGCGGGTCGGCGTCCCCGTCGCGGGCGCGGTCGAGCCAGGACTCGGCGGCGGCCAGGGCCGCGGCGCACGCGGCGCTCTCGCCGGCCTTGGCGTGGGCGCGGGCCTCGACGAGGTGGAAGAAGGACATCGTGCGCGCCGTGGCGAGGCCGCGGTTGCGTTCGAGGGCGGCCTGGGCCAGGTCCACGCCCTCGTCGGCGAAGCCGCGGTACGTGGCCTGGAGCGACATCGACGCCAGCACGTAGCCCCCGAGGGGGACGTCGGCGGCGGCGCGCGCGAGCCGCAGGGCCTGGATGTAGTAGCGCTGGGCGGCCTCCTGCTGGCCGGTGTCGAAGGCCATCCACCCGGCGAGCCGGGTGAGTTCGGCGGTGGCGCCGAAGAGGGAGCGGCCGACCTCGTCGCTGTACGAGCCGAGCAGCAGCGGGGCCGCCTCGACCCGCAGGCACTCGGGGACCATGCCGGAACGCCAGTCGCCGCCGCCGTACTTGGAGTCCCAGCGCCGGGCGTCCTCCGCGGCCTCGCGGAGCTTGGCGACGTCGGAGTGGCCGACGTGGTGCGTGCCCGGGGCGGGGTCCTCGCGGGCGACGCGGGCGTCGGCCGGGGTTATCAGCCAGCGGGAGGCCGGCGTGACGTACGCGCTGACCGCGAAGGAGCCGGCGAGGCTCTGCCAGATGCCGCCGCCGCCCGGGCCGCGCCGGCCGGGGTCGAGCTTCCACAGGTCGGTGGCGGACTTGACGGCCTCCCCGACGTCGCGGGGGAAGGCGAGGCCCACCTCGGGCGCGGGGTCGGCGTCGGCGAGGCCGATCTCGTGCAGCGGCACGGGACGGCCGAGCTTGCTGCCGATGGCCGCCGCGATGAGGTGCGGGGCGGCGCCCTGCGGCACCATGCCCTTGGTGACCCAGCGGGCGACGGAGGTCTTGTCGTACCGCAGGGTCAGACCGCGCTGGGCGCCGAGGTCGTTGACCCTGCGGGCGAGTCCCGCGTTGCTGATGCCGGCCAGGGCGAGAAGGGTGCCGAGTTTCTCGTTGGGCCCTCGGGGTTCTTTGGTCATGACCACTACCACCTCTCGCCGTAAGCGCGAGGGCCGCGTACGCCTGCCACGCCTGTCACACCCTCTCGACGCACAACAACGGCTGGCCCGGCGCCTCTTGTGGAGGCGTGCCGGGTCCGCCGCAGCCCGCCACCGGGCATGCGCCGGACCCCGAGCTGCCGGGACCATCGCTTCTCGGGTGAACCCAGCGTAGTTCGCCGTATCCCGCCCGTTAAGAGCTGTTGTCCCGGATGGCGAGATTCCTGCCCTGAATGCGGCCTGGCGACTCCTGCTGGTGGCGCGTGCTACCGGCGTATGCGGCTGTGCGCCCATCCGCGCGCTCTGTGCCGGTTCGGGCGGTAGGAGTTCCATGGTGGGGTGGGTTGGCCCGCGGCTCTCATGTGCGGCTATGGGGGGTTGTGGCGGGTCAGGGGGCTCCGCCACCACAATCCCCGCGGGTGGCGGACCGGTCCGGGAGGTGCGCCACGCCTCCCGGACCGTGACCCCCACACGTCGCAGAACGGACGAATGCGGGCTGCCCGGACATTGACCGGAAAATGACGTTTGAAATCCGGTGGCCCGTTCCAAGTGACCATGATCAAGGGGGAGTTGGGCCGAACCGGCCCGCGCCGGACCGCGCGTGACGCGCGGTCCGGCGCTCAACCATGTCCTCATGCGCCTCTTTGTGCGCCGCTCCGTGGCAGCATGTTCCTCGGACGGGGCGGCAGTTCGGCCTGCCGCGGGGCCGGTTGGCCACGGTGGCCCACGTAATCCACAACCTGTGGAGGCGGCGATGCGGTGGTTGGTGGGGTGGAGCAGCGCTGCCGTGGGACAGGTTCCCGGCACGCGCGCCGGCCGCACCCTGCAGCCCGTCGGCGCACAACTCCTGTGGGGCGACCCCGATCCGCTGTGGATGGTGGGCGACTGGCGCCCCGACGAGGTGCGGATCGTCCACACCGAGAACGGTTCCGTGGCGCGGCTGGCCGTGCTGGGCCGCTGCGCCGCCTCCGACGCCGACCTGCGGGTGGGGCTGTTCGCGGCGCGCGGCGGGGCGCTGCGCCATCTGACGGCCTGGGCCGGTAGCTACACCTGCGTCCTGCAGATCGGCCGCCGCGTCACGGTGCTGGGCGACCTCGCGGGCGCCCGGCCGGTGTTCCACACCCAGTGGGCGCGGGGCACGGCGTACGGCACGGCCGCGCTGCCGCTCGCCGACCTCACCGAGGCCGCCCTGGACGTGACCTACCTGGCGGCGCTGCTGGCCTGCCCCGACTCGCCCGAGGCGCTCGGCGAAGGCACCCCGTACGCCGGGGTGCGCCGGGTGCCGCCCGGGCACGCGCTCATCATGCGCGACGGGGTGCCCGAGGTCAGCGGCTACGAGCCCACCGCCTCGCTCGCCGTCGCCGGCACCCCCGCGGCCTCCGCCGACCCGGACCGGGCGCTCGCCGGCATACGGGACGCCCTGGTGGACGCCGTCCGGACGCGGCTCGCGCAGCCCCGCTTCGTACCGGACCCGGGCGAGGCCCCGGCGCCGGGCATCGGCGCCGACCTGTCCGGGGGCAGCGCCTCCTCCACGCTCGCCCTGCTCGCCGCGGGCCTGCCGGGGATGCCGGGCACACCGCTCGGGCACGGCTCCGCCGCCGGGCAGCGGCTGCTGGCGGTGACCTTCAACGACCTGGCCACGGGCGGGGTCCACGGGCGCGAGGCCGAACTGGAGCGCGCCCGCAGCATGGCCGCCGACCCCCGGCTGCACCACGTCGTCGTACCGGGCGGGCCGGAGTCCCTGCCGTACGCCGACCTCCTGGACAGCGGGCCGCTCACCGACGAGCCGGGCCCCTCGCTGGTCACCGCGGAACGGCACCGGCGGCGCCTGGCGGCCGGCGGCGCCGACCACTTCGTGGGGCACGGCGCCCGGCAGGTGCTGGACGCCCATCCGGCGCGCCTGGCGGACCTGTTGATGGACCGGCGGCGGCGCGGCCTGTTGCGCCCCGTCACGGCCCTGGCGCGGGCGGACGGGCCCTCGGGGCGCTCGGTGTTCGTGCCGTTCACGGTGTACCGGGCGGCGCGGCGGCTGGCCCGCACCAGTTACCGGCAGGGCGTGGAGGACGCCGCGGCACGCCTGCTGGCCCGGCGCTTCGAGGAGCACGGGGACGCCCTGGCCGCGTCGCTGGCGGCCCTCGCGTGGTGCCGGCCGGGCCCCGCGGCGCGCTGGCTGACCGGTGAGGCGCTCGCCGAAGTATCGGTTCGCCTGCAGGAGGCGGCTTCCCGGCCGGGCACGACGGTGGAGCGCCCCGGAGAGCGCCGGGCGCGCGCCGCGCTCGCCCGGCACGCCGCCGACCACCGGGTCTTCGAGCAGGCCGCCGAGGTGCGCAGCCAGCGGCTCCACGCGCCCTTCCTGGACAACCAGGTGGTGCGGGCCTGCCGGGCGCTGCCCGAGACGCTGCGCGTCCAGCCGGGCGCCCGCACCACGATCCTGCGCTCCGTCCTGGCGGGCGCGGGCATCCGCGAACTGCCGCCCGGCTGGGGCGCCAACTCCCACGTCTCCACGGCCGTCGCCGTCCGTGCGGGCCTGCGGGCGGCCGTCGACGACCTGCTCGACCTCTTCGAGGCCCCGCTGCTCGCGGATGCCGGGCTCGTCGAGGCCCGCGTCGTACGGGCCGCCCTGCGCGCCGCGGCGGACGGCGAACCGGTGCCCGTCGACGGCCTCACCGACCTGGTCGCCACGGAGGTGTGGCTGCGCCGGCTGCTGGCCCGGCGCGGTTCCTGTTGGACGGGCACGGAGGTGCCGGAACAGCGCGCGGTCGCCAGCGGGGTGCAGCGGCTGTCGCTGTAGGCCGGCGCCGGCGGTCATCTGACGGGGCGTGCGCCCCACGGATGCGCCGTCCGGGGGGATATGGACGCCGTTGCTCCACATATGTCACTGGCCGGAAAAGGACCCCGGCGCAGCCCTCCGCACGAGTCTCCGGGACACTCTGAACATGCGCATCCGTACCACGGCGGCGGCCCTCGCCGCCGCTGCCGCCGCCGCGGCCCTCCTGGGCCTGGCCGCGCACGCCTCCGGCGCGCCCGCCGACCGGTCCGGGGTCCGCCTCTACGACGAGGCACTGGGCAGGACGCGCGAAGACGGCGCCACGGTGTGCACCTTCTACTTCAAGGCCGAGGGCTTCGGTCCCGACCAGCCGGTCAACTGGACGGTCTCGTACGCCCGGGGCGAGGACGCGGTCGTCGGCACCCTGGTCACCGGCGCCCGGGGCACCGGGAGCACCGGCCGCGTCGTCCTCGCCGACGGCGACTACCGCTTCCGGTGGGCCGGTTCCGACGCGAAGCCGCAGCGCTTCACGGTGGCCTGCCCGGCCGGGACGGCGACCCCGTCGCCGGGCACCGCCCCCTCTGCCCCCGCGGGCGCCGTGCCCGGGGTGACGGCGGCGGCGTCCACCGGCCCGGGCACGGGCCTCCCCGCCGCGGGGCTCACCTCCGCGTCGACCTCCACCGGCCCCTCCGACGTCACCGCGGGCGTGGCCTCCGCATTGGTCGCCCTGGGCATCGCCGCGGTGGCGGCACTTGTGATGCTCCGCCGCAAGCCCGTCCGGGCCCCTGCCGCGCCCCGCCGCCACCGGCGCGCCTCCGGCTGACCTGTCGGGCCCGGTTGTTGTGTGCGGGTTGTTTGCGCCTGCGGCGGGCATCCCCCGCCGCAGGCGCAAACAACCCGCACACGACAACGGGCCGCAAGGGGCACCCCCGCCCGCCCGCAGGGTGTCCGTGGTGTACCCGACAATGGTGGGGCCGGACAACGCAAGGGCAGCGGCACCACAGGACGGGCGGGCACGATGGCGGTATGGGACGACCTGGTCGGCCAGGACCGGGTGACGGAGCAGTTGGCCGCCGCCGCGCGGGACGCCGACGCCTTCGTGACGGCGGCTGCCGCGCGCAGCGCGCTGCCGACGGCGTCGAAGATGACGCACGCCTGGCTGTTCACCGGCCCGCCCGGCGCGGGCCGTGACACGGCCGCCCGCGCCTTCGCCGCCGCGCTGCAGTGCGTGAGCCCGGACCGGGCGCTGGGCGGGGCGCCGGGCTGCGGCTTCTGCGACGGCTGCCACACGACCCTGGTCGGTACGCACGCCGACGTCGAGGTGGTCCGCACCGACCTGCTCTCCATCGGCGTCAAGGACACCCGCGACCTCGTCCGCCGCTCCACGCTGTCGCCCGCCTCCGGCCGCTGGCAGGTGATCGTGCTGGAGGATGCCGACCGCCTCACCGAGGGCGCGGGCAACGTGCTGCTCAAGGCCGTGGAGGAGCCCGCGCCCCGGACGGTGTGGCTGCTGTGCGCGCCCTCCATCGAGGACGTGCTGCCGACGATCCGCTCGCGCTGCCGGCACCTGGTGCTGCGGACCCCGCCCGTGGACGCCGTCGCCGACGTACTGGTCCGGCGCGACGGCATCGACCCCGTGATCGCCGAGGCCGCCGCCCGTGCCACGCAGGGGCACATCGACCGCGCCCGCCGGCTCGCCACCGACGAGGGGGCGCGCACCCGCCGCGCGGCCGTGCTGAGGCTGCCGCTGCGCGTGGACGACGTGGGGGGCTGCCTCAAGGCCGCGCAGGAGCTGGTGGACGCGGCGACCGAGGACGCCAAGCAGGTCTCCGAGGAGATGGACGCCAAGGAGACCGAGGAGCTGCGCACGGCGCTCGGCGCGGCCGCGGGGGCGGGCAGCCGGATGCCGCGCGGCACGGCGGGCGTGATGAAGGAGCTCGCCGACCGGCAGAAGCGCCGGTCCACCCGTACCCAGCGCGACACCCTCGACCTGGCCCTCACCGACCTGGCGGGCTTCTACCGGGACGTGCTGGCGGTGCAGGTCGGCACGTCCGTCGCCATCGCGAACGTCGAGGCGCGGGACGCCGTCGAGCGGATCGCGGCGGCTTCGCGGCCGGAGAACACGCTGCGCCGCATCGAGGCCGTGCTCGCCTGCCGTGAGGCCCTGGACAGGAACGTCGCGCCGTTGCTGGCCGTCGAGGCGATGACGCTGGCCCTGCGCGCGGGCTGACCGCCGGCGCGCGGGAGCGGCCGCGCGGACCGCCCCCTGCGCCTTGATCATCCGGCGGACGGGTGATCGTTTGCGGCGCTCGCGCGTCGCCGCTCCCCGGTGCGCCCGGCCTTGCCGCAGGCTGCTGTGCGGTGCCCCCGGCCGCTGTCCCCGCGGGGGTGATCCCAGCGCACGGGGTGCGCTCCCCCCTGCCTACGGCGCGGGTGCCGCGCCCGTGCCCGAAGCGCCGTGGGGGACCTGCCGAGGTGGTGCCGCACGTGCCCGAGGTGGCCGAGGTCGTCGTTCTGTACGCGCTGCTGACCGCGGCCGGGGCCGTGGCGGTGGCGCTCGCCCGCTCGGCACTACGGCACTGGTGGGAGCAGCGCGCGGGCCGCGCGTACGAACTGCCCGTCGAGCGCACCGGCACGGTGCTGCGCGGCGCAGGGTCCGCGCTGGCCGCCGCGGTGGTGGCGGTCACGCTGGCCGTCTGGTCGCCGTCCGCGCCACCCCCGCGGCCGGTGCCGTCCGACCCCGTGGACGCCGGGCTGGAGCCGCCGCGCACCCTCGGTCACCCGGCCGGGGGCACGCTCCAGGAATTGTCCGACGGCACGCGGGTGTGGCTGCCCCCGCAGTACGACTACCCGGACTCCGTCGGGGTGTACTTCCCCCTGGTCGTGGCCCACATCGACCCCGCCGACCCGGATCTGTTCGCCGGCTTCGCCGCCCAGTCGCTGCGGGGCATCGCCGACCCCTTCGTGGTCGTGCTGCCCGCCCACTGCGACACCGGCCCCGGCGCCCGTCCCGCGGCCGTCCCGGTCGCGGTCGCCCGGCTCTACCGCGTCCTGCCCGGCCGCCCCGCGCGGGCGTTGCTGGGCGCCGACGGGGACGCGGCCTGCGTCGTACGGCAGCAGCTGACCGACCCCGAGGGGTACACCGCGGCGATCGGCGTCTCGGGCGGCTACGACGGGATCGACCGGTCCGGCCCGCCGCCGTACTACTCCTCCACCGACCGCGGATACCCCGGGGGTGACATGCCGCGCCCCGCGCTGCTGCTCGCCGTACCCTCCGGAGAGGAGGACGCGCGGCGCTCCGCCCTCGCCCTGCGGGAACGGGTGCGTGGCGTGTCCGCCGGGGTCCGGGTGCTGGACGGCATCGCCCCGCGGCGGCGGCTCTTCGCCCTCGTCGCCGGGTACGCGACCGAGAAGCTCGACGGTCCGGACCGTCCCTGACGGCGCGGGCCGGAATCACCCGTATGAGGACTGTGGAGGGCGGTTCGCCACCGGCCCTCCGGATACGCTCCAGATGACCACCACGAGGAACCGAGGCTCCGATGCACACCCCGCGCCTGCTCCGTACCTCCGGCACCGTCCTCGCCGTCGCCGGGCTGATGCTGTCCGCGTGCACGACCGGTGGCAGCACGCACAGTGCCGCCGCCTCGTCCCCGGCGGGCTCGCTCGGCGGGCCGCCGCCCTCGGGCGCTGCCGCGGACGCCTACGGCAACCTCCGGCCGTACTACGAGCAGCGCCTGTCCTGGCGCGAGTGCAAGGACATGCCGGGCATGCAGTGCGCCACCATGCGCGTCCCCCTCGACTACGCCCGCCCGTCCGCCGCGAGCGACCTCAAGCTCGCCGTCACCCGGAAGCGGGCCGAGGACGGCGGCAAGCGGCTCGGCACCCTGCTGGTCAACCCGGGCGGCCCCGGCGGCTCCGCGATCGACTACCTGCAGTACGCGGCTTTCGGCTACCCGTCGGCGGTCACCTCCCGCTACGACATGGCCGCCATCGACCCGCGCGGTGTGGCCCGCAGCGAGCCCGTGGAGTGCCTCAGCGACCGCCAGATGGACGCCTTCACGGCGACCGACGTCACCCCGGACGACGGCGCCGAGGTCAACGCCCTCGTCGCCGCCGACAAGGAGTTCGCCGGCGGCTGCGAGCAGCGCTCCGCCAAACTGCTCAAGTACATCAGCACGGTGGACTCCGCCCGCGACATGGACGTCTTCCGCGCCCTGGTCGGCGACCGCAAGCTCAACTACGTCGGCAAGTCCTACGGCACGTTCCTGGGCGCCACCTACGCCGAGCTGTTCCCCGACACGGCCGGTCGGCTCGTCCTCGACGGCGCCGTCGACCCGTCGATCTCGGCCCTCGACGCGAGCCGCGGCCAGGCCTCCGGCTTCGAGACCGCCTTCGACGCCTTCGCCCGGGACTGCGTCGGCCACCGCGACTGCCCGCTCGGCACCAAGAGCTCCGCCGACGCCGGGCACCGCCTCGACGCCTTCTTCAAGCAGCTGGACGCCAAGCCCCTGAACACCGGCAGCGACCGCAAGCTGACCGAGGCGCTCGGCACCACCGGCGTGATCGCCGCGATGTACGACGAGTCGATGTGGCCCACCCTGCGCACCGCCCTCACCAAGGCGAACAAGGGCGACGGAAGCGGTCTGCTCGCGCTGTCCGACACGTACTACGAGCGCGACGACCGCGGCCGCTACGACAACCTCATGTACGCCAACGCCGCCGTGAACTGCCTCGACCTGCCGCCGGCCCTGTCCGGCCCGCCGGCCGCCGAGCAGTCCGTCTCCGCGTTCACCGCCGAGTCCCCGCACTTCGGCAAGAACCTGGCGTGGTCCAGCCTGATCTGCGCCTACTGGCCCGTCACGCCGACCGGCAAGCCCCACCGCATCGAGGCCACCGGCGCCGACCCCATCCTGGTCGTCGGCACCACCCGCGACCCCGCCACGCCGTACGCCTGGGCCAAGTCCCTCGCCGGCCAGCTCGACTCCGGCGTCCTGCTCACCTACAACGGCGACGGCCACACGGCGTACGCCCGCGGCAGCAGCTGCATCGACTCCGCCGTCAACCGCTACCTCCTCGACGGCACGCCCCCGGCGGACGGCAAGACCTGCTGACCCCGTGAGGGGCCCCGCCGCCCCGTCCCGACCCGACAGCACCCTGGTCAGGGGCCCCTCAAGAACTGTGTAGACTTGTGCCCGCTGCCGATGCGAAGCTGTCTCGGCAGCCTGCCGCCTTAGCTCAGTCGGCCAGAGCGACGCACTCGTAATGCGTAGGTCAAGGGTTCGATTCCCTTAGGCGGCTCCGCTTGTGACCTGCGGTTTCCTTCGGGAGACCGCAGGTCTTTTTGATCTCCAGTTGCAGACCTAGTTGCGTTTGCCGCGTATTCGATCATCCCCACAGCACGTCCCCCATCTTCGCTGCAGCGTCCTCAGCGAGGGGCGAGCCGACGTGGGTGTACCGCTGGGTGACGCGCAGCTGTGAGTGCCCGAGCAACTCCATGACCACTCGGATGCCGACGCCGCTCTCCGTCAGCAGGGTGCCGGCAGTGTGGCGCCCGTCGTGGACGCGCTTCGCCTGGACGCCGGACGTTTCGAGGATGTCCTGCCACTCGGCGTAGTCCGCGCGCGGGTCGATGGGGCGCCCATTCGGCTGGCAGAAGACGAGGTCTTGCTCCTCCCACAGTTCGCCGGCTGCCAGGCGCTCGCGGTTCTGTGCGGCCCGGTGCGCCCGCAGGGCGGAGATGAGCGGCGGAGGGATGGGCGCGATGCGCTTGTTCTTGCCCTTCGGGGCCCGGAAGACCAGGCCGCCGCCCGTCCGTTCCGGGCAAGCCTTCGCGTGGTCCTTGCAGTCCCTCGGGCAGGGCTTCGGGCACCCACGCGCGTACGCCTTATGGGCAGTGCAGTTCTTTCGGCACGCCTTGCGGTGGTGCGCCGCGCCGCAGGCGTGAGGATCGTCGCAGCCGTGTCGCCACGTGAGGCGCTGCAGCTGCCACCAGATCCGCATCGTGCCGGCGTCCAGGTCCAGGTACGTCCAGCGCAGACCGAGCGTCTCGCCCTGGCGCAGCCCCATGGCGAGGGCCACGGACCAGCGGGAGCCGTTGCGACGCCGGCCCGCCTCGCCGAGGACGGCGCGGGCCTCCTCACGCGTCAGCGGCTCGATCTCGGTCTCATCAGCGGATGGTGCGTCCAGCAGGGTGGCCACGTTGCGCGCCACGATCTCCCGCTGCATGGCCACCTTGAGCGCACGCGAGACGATGCGGTGCACCTTGAGCACGGTCGACGAGGCGAGCGGCTTGCCGCCGGCCCCACCTGCGCGCAGGAGGTCCAGGTACAGCTTGTCCAGATGCTCGGCGGCCAGGCGGTCGATGCGGTGCTTCCCGATGCCGGGCGTGATGTACAGCTCGGTCTTGCTGCGGTAGTCGTCCAGCGTTCGCGGCGCCATCGACCCGTCCTCGACCTTCCGCGCACAGATCGTGTCGAGGAAGGTCTCCATCCACTGGGCGACGGTTGGCGGCCGGCCGGCTTTGCGGACAGCGCCCGCGGCGCGCTGCTTTTCCAGCTCCTTCACCTTGGCCTTGACCTCGGCTTCGGTCGTCGCCATCCGGTGCCGGCGGTCCGCGCGCCCGTCCGGCTTCGTGCCAACTGTCACCCAGCCGTGCCACTTCCCGTCCGATTCGGAGAAGTAGACCGACGACTCGCCGTTCCCCCGTCGCCCGCTCATCCGGCCCTCCCTGGCCGTCCAGGTGGCATGAAGCCACGCTGACGGGCATTCACGACCCAACGGCGGACGGTGGCGACAGGTGCTCCCGTCTGCTGCGCGAGCACGGTTGCCGGCGCGGTCTCGCCTGAGGCCACAAGCCACTGATAGGTGCGTGACAAGGAGCGCAGGAAGTCGTCCGTGATGCGCCCCTCCGGCTTGGTCAGCGGGGGCGGTTCCTCCCCAGGACTGGCTTCACCGGCAAGGATCACCATGTTGTTTGAGACCACTGGGCTCGGACCGTCGAGCGACGCGAGCGCTTCGGGCGAGCCGAAGTACCGCTCCAACTGGTCAACGCTGACCGGCTCGGCCTCCGGCGCCTTCAGCAGCTCCTCGCGGAACGGGTTCCATCCGTTGTCTCGAAGGACCCCGCGCACGTTGTTCGCAACCTTCTCAACGTCCTTGAAGGGCACGTCGCGCCAGATGTGCGTGCTGATCGGGGACACGCTCTCCATGACCACCGAGTGGACATTGAGCCGCTGCTGCGGCCCGTCGCCGGTGCCGCGAAGGCGCATGTAGATGGTAGTGCGGTCGGCCGGCTTGGTAGCCCGAACCCAACCGCCTGGGGCGGCGGCCAGGCGCCAGTGAGTGAGGTCCTCCATGCCGACCAGCATCCCAATGAACAGGTTCGTGCGCAACCTGCGTGAACAATCTGGACGGTCTTGCGCGACCCATGGCGACCGTGTACCTTCGAGTGAACAGCCTGGCTGATTGGGCGGCCAGCCGTTTCACTGGAGATCGCATGTCCCGGATCCTGTACCCGACCGACGAGGTCGCGCAGCAGCTCGGGGTGGGGCTCACGACCGCGAAGGCGCTCATCAAGTCCGGTGAGTTGCGCAGCGTGAAGATCGGCCGGGCGCGGCGAGTACCTGCCGAGGCCCTGCATGAGTTCGTGAGCCGTATCGACGCCGAGCAGAACGGCAACGGCGCCGCGGGGGCAACCGCAGCGCCGTCTGTCGAGAACACCCAGTCCATCGCCTGAACGCAACAACGGCCGGGGGGCAACCCGGCCGCCGTGAGGAGCTCTCATGTCCAACCTTAAGGCCGCCATCCCGCAGATGGCCACCAACCCGACCGGCCGCCTCCCGCACGCCATAGCCACCGCGCCGGCCCGCGGCCTCCACCCGCACCACGCCGAGGCCAGGGCCGAGCGGGTCACCACCGAGGTCGAGCGCCTGGTCCACGAGGGCTACGCCGACCCCAGCATCACGCCCGGGACGTTCCCGCTCACCCCGGTCGACGATGTCGTCCGCGCCGCGATCAGCGCCGCGGCCCCGCTGCGCAGCGAGGCCGGTGAGTGGGGCGACGTGGAAGCCGGCTACTCCGACGTCGCATTCCATGTCGCGGTCGAGGCCATGGCGCTGACCCTGCGCTCGTCCAAGCGCCGCAACATCACCGTCAACGGCCTGCGCGCCGCGCTCCAGATGATCGTCGACGAGGTCGGTCGGTGACCTTCGGCTCTTCCGTCCGCCGAACCCCCGGCGCAGTCCGCGCCGGGGTCGTTCGGCCTGTCCCGCCGCACCCCCGAGGAACAGACGTGACTGACATGCGGGCCGCAGCGCTGGAGTACGCCGCCGCAGGCGTGCGGGTCTTCCGCGTTCGCCGCGACAAGCAGCCATACGCCAACTGCGTCCGGTGCTCGCCGCAGCTGCGCGGCAAGCCCAACCCCAAGCACCAGCCGCACCGCCCCGAGGACTGCCAGTGCGGCATCGGCACCTGCCACGGCTTTCACGCGGCGACGACCGACCTCGCGACGGTCGAGCGCTGGTGGACCGCGGAACCCGAGGCCAACATCGGCGCCCCCTGCAAGCTCAACGGCTGGGCCGTACTCGACATCGACCCCCGGCATGGCGGGCACCTCTCGCTCGGCGTGCTTGAGGAGCGGATCGGCGTCCTGCCCGGAACGGTCATGCAGATCACCGGAGGCGACGGGCTGCACATCCTGTACCGCAGCCCCGACGTGCAGCTCCCGGGCACTCTCGGCCCGGGCCTGGACGTGAAGCACAACGGATACGTGCTGCTCGCGCCCTCCGTGCATAGCAGCGGAGGGCGCTACCAGTGGTCCGGGGACGGCCTGTTCAAGCAGCCCACCGAGCCGTGGCCAGCCGCCCTCACGCCGGCCGTGGGGAGGGCGGCATGACAACCTCGGAGGAAATCGCGAAGGGCGTCGATGCCGCGCTCGCCAGGATCGCCCAGCCCCGCTCGATGGCGCCGGTATCGGTCACACTCAGCGCGTCGTCGTCCGTGCGCATGGACGCCTACACCCGCAAGGCCCTCCAGGCCGAGTGTGACGCGATCACTGAGGCCCGCGACGGCGTCCAGAACGACACCATCAACAGGGCCGCGTTCAACGTCGGGACCATCGTCGCCACCGGTGCCCTCAGCGAGGATGAGGCCCGCGAAGCGCTCCTTGCCGCGTCCCTGGCCGGCAACCATCCCGAACGGCGCGCCCTGAGGTCGATCGAGTCCGGGCTCGCGTCCGGCATGAGCCAACCTCGCCACCCCTGGCCTCCCGCGCCGCGGGCCAACGATGACCGCAACGACTTCTCGGGGCTCCTGGCGCCTGAGCCGGAATCCGAGCCTCGGCACGATCGCGTACACGCGATGGAGCCCGAACCCGAAGCGGGCAGTGCCCCGCCAAGCCGAGAGATCCTGCTGCGGCCAGCGTCCACGGTCCGCATTCGGCGCGTGAAGTGGCTGTGGGACACCACACCCGTGGGTGCGCCGCCGACCTCTCACGGCCGCATCCCGATGCACTCGCTGTGCATCGCTGCCGGGCCGCCCGGGCTGGGAAAGTCGCAGTACGCGGTGTGGATGACCGCGCGCATCACGACGGGCACTCTGCCCGGCGAGCTGTACGGCAAGCCTCGCGCCGTCATCTACGCGGCCGCGGAGGACTCCTGGCAGTACACGATCGCCCCCAGGCTCATCGCCGGCGGCGCCGACATGGACCTCGTGTTCCGTGTCGATGTGCAGGACGACGGCCAGCTGCACGCGCGGCTCACAGTGCCTGTGGACACCTCGATCCTGGGCCAAGCCGCAGAGGAGCATGGCGTGGCCCTGCTCGTCATGGATCCGCTGCTGTCGTTCATCGACAAGGGCATCAACGACTACCGGGCCGCCGAGGTCCGCCAGGCCCTCGAACCGCTCATCGCGGCCGCCGACCGGCACGGTTTCACCATCCTGGGCCTCGCCCACTTCACCAAGTTCGGGTCAGCCGACCCGCTCGCCCGAGTCGCCGGCTCGGGCGCGTTCGGCCAGCTCATCCGCTCACTGATTGCCTTCGCCAAGCAGGAGACCGAAGACGGCGACGTCGAGTTCGTCCTCTCGCTGGAGAAGAACAACCTCGGCCGCACGGGGCTGCCGTCGTACTCCTACACGATCCAGTCGGTGACCGTGGAGACCGAGGACGGGCCCACGTACGTCTCGCGATTCGTCCTTGGTCCCGAGACGTCCACCTCGGTCAGCGAGGTCATGCGGGACGAAGGCTCCTCCCCTGCGGACCGAAGTGAGACCAGCGAGACCCGGGCATGGCTCCGTGACTACCTGTCCGATCTCGGAGGGTGCGCGGACTCCCGCGACGTCCTCAACGACGCCCGCAAGCAGGGATTCAGCCGCGCAACGATCTACCGAGCCAAGGCCAAGCTCAATCTCGTCAGCAGGCAGATCGGCCTCGGCAAAGCGAAGCGCTCGCTCTGGTTCCTGCCCGAGGCGGTACCGGCCTCCGAGCACGACGGTCCATCGGACTCAATGAGACCTGAGACAACTGAGAACTCTGGCTCTGAGCTGCGGATATCGGAATGAGACCGCGTGAGACGAATGAGACCTCGGGTGAGACAGGCCGACACGTGCTGTCTCACCGGTCTCCAATCGTCTCACCCTCAGTCTCACTAAAAAACAGCAGGTCAGAGCCAATAATCCCAATCTTCTCATCAATCTGCCTTTACGTAGGGAGACCACATGTCCGCGACCCATACCAGCTTTGCCGCGGGCGACCGCGAGTTGATCGCCCGAATGGTCAGCAACTACTCGTGCGGCCACTGCACCGGAGAAGTCGTCGAGCTGGCCACCGAGGAAGCCACGGGCATGCTGCACGCCCGCATCGAGCACGACGAAGGCTGCCCGGTCCTGGCCGGCACCCTCGACGCCGCCCCCGACTTCGCCCGTGCCGCCGCGAAGATCCCCGCGACCTTCCTGGCCTGACCACTACGCCCGTAGTAACCCCCGCGCGCAACCGGTTCCTCCGGCCTCGCGCGTATCGCCTGCATATATACGAGGAGGACACAGTGCCTGAGACCACCAAGCCGAGACAGAGGGCCACGTACCCGGGGCGGACCGAGCTGGATGCCGCGGAGTCCCGCCTGCGGCGTGCCCTGGCCCGCTGTGGCCGCGAGGCCGCGCGTCACGACCCGAAGCTGATCCCGAAGCTGGCCGAGATCGTCGGCGAGGCCACCGAGCACATCCTGCGCGTGGCCGCGGACATCGAAGCGCTGGAGAGCACCTCGGCCCGGCACCGCCGCGACCTGGAGCAGGCCGAGGAGGGCATGAAGCGGGTCCTGCAGCGCGCTGCACGTCGCGGCAGCCCCCAGGCGGCCCGGATGCTCGCCCGCATGCAAGAGCGCCCGCTGAGCGCCCACCAGAAGCCGTCTGACGGCAGCGCAGGCGGCCGCTGATGCCCGGGGAACGGCTCGACCTCCAGTCCCGCACGTGGGCGCTCGTAGCCCTGTCCGTGGAGCGCCGCACCGACGACCTGTACGACGAACTGCAGCAGCTGGACGGCGAGGAACTGCGCCTCGTCACTTCCGGCCTGGCGCTCCTTGCCGCCGAGTTCGCGATGTCCGTCGTTCCAGAGCACGAGCGCGACAAACCGATCGTGCGTCTGCAGGCCGCGGAAGCTTTCCGCAACGCCGCGCTCCCGCCGCTGATCGAGCTCTACGGACTGCCCGGTGACGACGCCGAGTGACCCGCAGCAGGCAGCCCCGCCGGCCATCATCGAGGCCGGCGGGGTCTTCCTGCCCGCGAGCGTCTGCCACCCGCTGTGGCTGGCCCTGAGAACGCAGCTGGCCCGCAGCAGGGCCGAGGGCGGCGCCGTGCGGCCCGAGATCGTCTCGGCCATGAACGCGCTGCGCTCCGCCAGTCTCGCCCACCATGCCGGGATGTCCGCAACGAACGGACAGCCCGAACGGACATTCGCGGACATCGACGCACCCTCGGATCGTGAGCTGATCCGCACGGAACAGCTCGCCGTCCGGCTCGGCGTGACCCAACGCCACGCCCGACGCCTGGCCGCATGGGCAGGCGTCACCCCCGCCAAGCGCAACGCGTGGCACCCGGACGACGTCGCCCACCTCGTCCGGATACGGAGAACCGCCAATGACCCCGCAGCCCATGCCCCCGCAGGATCAGGACCCTGACGTCCAGTCCGCCCGCCAGGCGCAGGCCACGTACATCGACAGCGTCCGTCGCGCCCGCGAGAACTGGGAAGCCAGCGACCTCTTCAAGGCCCGGCAAGTCGCCGACGCCTACACCACCTACCTCGCCGCGCTGCAGGACGCCTGGGACCGCCTCCAGGCCCGCCGACAGGCACGACTGGACTGGCTGGAGACCCAGGTACCCACCGGCCCGGGCATCCCCGAGGGCACCAGCCCCGCGGATCGCTCCGTCCTCATGGCCGCCTTCCGCGCCGCCTACGACCGCGCGATGGACAGCGACCGCGACGGGCGCGTCCGCCTGCTCAGCGACGCCGAGCGTTTCAACGACGACGCCGGCCGCCGCGGCACCCTCACCGCGATCGTCGACCTGTCCGAGATCAACTCGATTCGCGACTGGGCGCAGACCCACCTGACGACCGCCGGTTACCTCGACGAGGTGCGCGACCTGCGCGAGGCCATCGCCTGCCGCTCGACGCGCTCCGATCACCGCCTGGCGCAGCAGGCCTTCACCGCCGTCCGGGCCCCGCAGGAGGTGCGGGAGTTGCCCCAGATCGAGCGCCTGGCCGAGGCCGCGCGCGCCCGCCAGGCCGAGCAGCAGCGCCTCTCCGACCGTGCGTACACGGCCGCCTCTCGCTTCGCCCCGATCCCCCCGAATGCCGCGCTCTGACGGCCCGGGAAGCAAGCAGAAAGGGGTTCTGACATGGCGATGACCGTCGGCGAGTTGATGGCCACCTTCGATCTCGACACCGACCCGGCACGGCGCGGCATCGTCGAGGTTGAGCGCTCGTTCCGTGGGCTGCAGCGCGAAACGGACGACACACTGCGGGAGATGCGCGGCTCCTTCGCCCGCGAAGGCGAAGCCATGGGCCGCGCCCTCGGTGACGCCGTCCAGACCGCTGCGCGCGCCTCTGTGGCCGCGACAGCGCGCGAGACAACCGAAGGGCTGGAGCGGGCCACCCGCGATGCGCACGGCCGCCTGCGGGACGCACGCGGCCGCTTCATCCGCGAGTCCGAGGCGGACGGTGACCGCTCGGGGCGGGGCTTCGGTCACCGCATGCTCAGTTCGATCACCTCGACGGTGCGCTCTGGCATCTCGTCGGCCGTCGAGGCCGGCACGTCCGGAGCGCAGCGCGTCACGGGCATGTTCTCCTCCAACCCCTACATCGGGGCTGTAGCGGCCGCGTTCGTGGCCGCGCTGGTGCCCGCGATCGGCGCCCTGATGGCGGCCGCGACCATCTCGGTCGCCGGTATCGGTGTGATCGGCCTCGGCTACGCGATCTTGAAGGACGAACCCGAGGTCAAGAAGGCCGCGGGCAAGCTCATGGAGACCGTGAAGCGGATCTTCAGCATGGCCGCGCGGCCCTTGATCAAGCCCTTCGTGGACGCGTTCAAGACCCTCAACCAGACCGTGCTCGATCTGACGCCGCAGATCGGCCAGGCCTTCCAGCTGGCCGCGCCGTTCATTCAGCCACTGACCGCGGGGATCGACAAGCTCGTGCGCGAGACCGTGCCCGGGCTGCTCTCGCTGCTGCGTGGCGGCCAGCCCGTCTTCGACGGACTCGGCAAGTCCCTCGGCACGATCGGCGAGGGGTTGGGCGGCATGTTCGAGATCATCGGCACGCAGGGCCCCGAGGCCGGTCAGGCCCTCTCTGACATCGCGGTAGCGATCAAGGGCCTGCTGCTGGGCGTCGGTTACACCATCGCGTTTCTCGCCGACGCCTACGGCAAGATCCGCACCTGGACGATCACGGTGGTCGACGCGTTCAGGTGGCTCTACGACGTACTCATCGGGCACAGCATCATCCCCGATCTGATCAACGGCATCGCCAGCTGGTTCGCGCGGCTTCCGGGCATGGTCTGGTCGGCGCTGTCCTCGTTCGGGTCGAAGATCGCAGGCCGTGCCGCAGAGGCCGGGGCCGCCATGCTGCGCACCATCCGCAGCAAGCTGTCGGACGCGGTCACCGCGGTGCGCGGACTGCCCGGGCGCGCCCGCGACGCCCTCGGCAACCTCGGGAGCGTCCTCGCCAGCGCCGGCAGCCGCCTGATCAGCGGCTTCATCTCGGGCATCGTCAACCGGTTCGGGGACGTCCGCAGCACCCTGAACCAGCTCACGGGCATGCTGCCCGACTGGAAGGGCCCCGCCGCGCGGGACGCGAAGATCCTCTTCAGTAGCGGTGAGCTCGTCATGAAGGGCTTCCAGGCCGGCATCGACGCGGGCACGCTCGGGATCCGTCGACAGCTCGGGGGGCTGACCGACGGCCTGCCTTCCATGGTGACGCCCACGTCCACGGCCGCCTACGGGGCCCGGAACACCGCTCCGACCAAGCCGCAGGTGATCAGGCTGGAGGGCGACGGGTCGGCCGCGGCCGACCTGGTGCTCTCGCTCATGCGCAATGCCGTGACCACGCGCGGCGGAGATGTACAGATGGTTGTCAGCGGTTACCGGACCCGGTGAGGGCCCCGGCCACGCGAGTGCTGACGTAGCCGATGAACGTCACGCTCATGATCGGCAACACCAAGCTTGGCGAGGTCCTCATCGACCCGCTGCGCGGCGCAGTGACGGCCCGCGGCGGCAACGTCCAAGCCGTGCTCGGGCAGCGAGGCTAACGACTGCGAACGGCCCTCGGGATGCGTTCCCCGGGGCCGTTCGCTGGGCCTCAGCTGAAGACCGCCACGAGGGCCACCGCCAGGCTCAGCGCCGCGTTCACCATCGTCAGCCACCCGATAAGCCGGGTCCGGCTGTCGACGAACAGCGCCAGCTTCCGCACGTCGGCCAGGTCTTGCAGGGTGGGTTCCACCTCGGCAGCCTGGGCGCGTCGGCGGAGGTCCATGAGGACGAAGAGGGCGGCCAGCACGGCAGTTATGGCGGCCCCAATGCCGCCCAGGGCGATCGCGGTCTTCATGGCGGCAACGTAGCCCCCACACGTTCCCTCGCGTGGGGGTATCTGCGTCAGCGCGGCATGACACGCCCGCAGCGTGATCATGCATCGGGCATGCCAGCATCCAGCACGCCAGACGTGCCGCCGGAAGTCGCCCTGATCATTCGCCGCCTGCTGCGGTGGGCCGTTGAGGAGTCACAGGCGCCGCCACCCTGCCGCTACAGGCCTGCGCCCAGCGCAGGGCTTGCGAGGCGTGATGCAGTCTGGACGGGAGCGGGGATGTTGAAGATGCCCGAGCTTGCGAGGCACTTCAACGTCTCGCGCTTCGCCATTGACACGTGGATCAAGCGCGGCTGTCCAGTGGTCCGGCTACCCAACGGCCACCGTCGCTTTAAGCTGCCCGACGTCGAGGCGTGGATGAAGGAGCAGGAGGAAGCCGGTATGCAGTACGCCTCCGAGAAGGCGGCGCACGCCTATGCTGCGCGTAAGCTCCCCCGCCCGCGCGCGTGATGCAGACAACTGCCGTACTGATCATGACTCCGTGGCGCTACTCGGCGGCTCTCCTTGGTCCTCTCCATAGGTGACTGCAATCCAGTGGGTCACGTCCAAGGTCAGCGTCTTCAGCGTCTCGGCGAGCTGCTCCAGGGCTTCGAGATCGACAGGTGTGATCTCGGGGCCAGGCTTCAGCCTGCGTGCACGGAAGTTGCTGATGCCACCCTCACTGTTCGGGATGGCGGAGCCGTGCACGTACCGGTGGCGCTCCTGGAAGGCTTCGGAGCTGCGTTTGAGCAGGTCACGCAGTTCGAGACGCTGCGGCTCGGGGATATCCGTGTGCACGTCTATGAGCGTCTTGCACGCGCGGATCAGCCTTTCCGACGACTCGCCGCTGATGAGGAGAGCTCCATAAGCGCTGTTACACAGCATCTGTGCGACGAGGCCCAGGAGCAGTTCCAGCATCGCTGCTTCCCGAACCATGGCGCCAAGCCGTCGATCGAACTCGCCCCAGTCGTGGGGCGCAGGAGTTGTCTCTGTCATCGTCGAAGCATGCGCAGCAGCGTTGTTGGCGACAAGGGGTTCGACGCCCTGCACTCAGCTGACCGCCTTGCCGAGCGCCTCCTGGTACTGGGCCGCCTGGCTCGGCGACAGGTGCGACGACGCCCGGATCACCGTCCGCCCGGACCGATAGATGTAATCCGGAGTGATGATCGAGCCGAGGCTCTGCATGGTCTTGTCGATGCCATCCGCCCACGCTTTCGCGTCCTCCGCGGTGGCGAACACCTCAACCGTCCCGCCGTAGCTGATGGCATCCTTGCGCCCGTCCGCGTCCTTCTTCGCTTCCGCGGCCGGGATCCGGGAGTCAGCGAACGCGGTCTTGCTGAGGTACTGGTGCGGGCGCCCCATCCGCTTGTTGGGGTCGCTGTCCTCGGTGTAGACCACGGTCGTCTTCACGGTCGGGATCTGTTGGGCCAGCGCCGCGGTGACGTCCTTCGCGCTCGTGCCCTTCGGTGCGGCAGCCGGCGCGGACGGAGCGTTCCCGGACACGGCCGGGGCGTCGCTGTTGTCCGACGACGAGCAGCCAGCGAGAGCCAGCCCCGCGGCAACGATCAGGGCCGCGACGGGTCGCATGTTCATGGTTCGTCCCCCTTGTGTGGTCTGAAGCGCACACCGTAGGCCCAGCCACCAGCAGCCCGCCCGCACAGTGACGGGACCGTGACGCTCCTTCGCCCATTGGGGTGACGGGCGGTCGGTCAGCCCTCGCCAGTGAACGCCAGGGGGTGGGCGAACCGATCGGCTGAGGTGCCGTCTGGATTGTGGCGTACGCTCCCCGGCCATGGGTGGGATTGACTGGGGCGACGCCCCGACTTGGGTGGGGGCCGCCTTCGCGGCAGGTGCCGCCGTGGCCGCGTTCTGGACGCTGGCCAGCCAGCGCCGGCAGATCCGCGAGCAGCAGGAGTTCATCGCCGAACAGTCCGCGACGATGTCACTGGAGCGTGCCGAGCTGGCTGCGCTCGCTGACGAGCGCAAGTGGGCGCAGGCCCGGCAGGTGCGGTTGACCTGCCGCACGGCAGGTACTCAGCCAGACGGCATGGGCGGCATTGTCGGCTACGACCACTGGGTGGCTCGCGTAGAGAACGCCAGCGATGCGCCTCTCCGCGACGTCAAGGTGCGGTTCGGGCTTGCCTACGTTGCCAGCGGCGCTGTAATCGAGGAGGTCAGTGACCTCCCGGGCGGGGGCCGGCAGACTGCGCCGCTGGACGTGCTCGCTGCGCACCGGACGGCTCGCTTCGAGTCCGCCCGATGGCCCGAGGCCACGGTCGACAACCACCGTCCGCACGTCTACTTCACCGATGACGCGGGGCTGCGCTGGCACCTGGACGAACGCGGCAAGTTGGAGCAGCCCGCTGAGGGAGAGCAGGAGTAAGGCCGGAGAGCGAGCGGCCCCCGGGAGAACTTCTCCCGGGGGCCGTCCCGTTGCTGTCGTTGTTGTCGCCCTCGGTCACCCTGACTCTGACCACGACTGCAGTTGTTGTTGCCCACCCCCTCTGCCCGGGCGACAACAACAGGGCAGGTCCGAGGTGCGACTGCAGTCACAGTCAGAGTTCGCGTGACGTGACGCGGTGAAGTGACGCGCTTCGGGCCCTCAAAGCCCCTGCGGGCGTGTTTTCAACCGCGTCACGTCATCTGGAAACGTGACGACGAAGGGGCGACCGGGCAAAACTCGCCTGGCGCGCCCCTTCGCCGTCATCGCCGTCGTCGTCACCTGACGAGCCACGGCCCCGATCGCGCCAGGACGTTCAGCGCCTCACCGACACTGGGGCCGCCGGCCAGCACCACACGGGCCGCAGCTCGTGATTCCGGCTGCTCGGCCAGGTCGCTGGCGACTACGGCGGCCGCAGCCTGCTCGGCAGTCAGTCCGGTGGGCTCGACCTCGACGCGGATCCGCACGCGCATCGTGCCGCAGTCCAGGGTGCGTCCCCACTGCTCGGCGTGCGGCGCCATCCCTGCCAGCTGGTCGAGCAGGCAGTCCGCGGCCATCTCCATAGCCGCGCCGACCGTACTGTCCGTCGTCGTGTTCACCGTTCCCCCTCGTTGATCTGCGCGAGCCGGTCGCGCATCTGCTGCAGACGGTCCACGTACTGGCGCAGGTCCCGCAGGACCGCATCGGCCTGGGCCACGTCGAGCCGGGCGCCGGTGGCCTGGCCCTGTGTGTCGAAGTAGATGTATGGCTGCCCGTGGCTGCCGTCGGCGTCGTTGGGCTCGGCGCTGATTGCCGCCCACATGACCTCGTAGGGCTCGCCGCCGTCGAAGTACTCGTAGAAGTCGCCCGGACCGACGAACAAGATGGACGGCCCCTCGTGCCAGGTGTTCTCCGCGATCTCACCGTCGCCGTGCGGCGTCGTGCACCACGACGGGCACGTCACGGCAATGGGTGCTCCGGTCAGCTTGATCATGGAGTACTGGCGCACCTTCTCGTTCATGACTGACCGCCTTCCTTGACGATCTCGCGGCGCAGCTCGGCGGCGTCGCGGCGGGACAGACCGAGCTCGGTCTGCAGGGCTTGGATGGTCACCGGGCGCCGCGTCGACCTGACCGCGTCCCGGTTCAGTCGGCGGCCCTGTCGCCGCAGCTCAGCCGGGGTGAGTGTCACGGCCTCCGTGACCACCTGGCGGGCAGGGTGGGCGGGCAGGGTGGTGGTCGCCTTGGTGGTCAGCTCGGGCCGGGCCACGTCCTCCCACCGATAGGGGGCGGGGGGCAGCGTGGTCAGTGGCCGCATGACCACCGAGCGCGGCCCGGGAACCGGGACGACCTCCGGATGGAAGGTGGTTACCTCGACGGGCTCGGTGTGACCGGCGAGCGCTTGGTGGACCTGCCGCATGAGCGCGCCGAAGGCGAGCAGCGCAGCTGTGGGCGGGATCGCGGCAACCACGTAGTTCAGCGGGTCCGCCGCGGTGCCGACGCCGGCCACGTTGAGGGCGATGGATCCACCGGAGCCGACGAAGGTTAGGACGATGGCCCACCAGTCGACGCGGTGGGCGAGCGCGGCCCGCAGCCACATGATCTCGCCCGCCATGATGAACAGGTCCAGGCAGGCCGGCCAGGCCCATGCACGTTCCGGGGCGTTGCCCAGTCCGTGCCCGAGGGCGACCTCGGCCAGGTGCGCGTAGGACAGCCAGAACGCGGCCGCGGTCAGGGCGATGATGACGACCCCGGCCGCGATGGCCAGGGCACGGGTCGGGTTGCGCTTCATTCGCCCACCTCCGGGAGGGCCACGCGCACGGTGCGGTGCGCGCACAGGACGACGGCGGCACGGTCGCTGCGCTCGTGTGCTTCGAGGAGCGCGGCCAGGAGCGCCGTGACGGGCGGAAGGGCGCGGGAGGACCGCTCAGCGCGCCGCAGGGCCGCGTGCTCGGTGGGCCGCGGGATCGGGTAGCGCTTCACGACCGCTCGCCCTCCTTCGCGAGAACGGAGGCCAGCACGCGGGCCCAGCTGCGCAGAATCGCCGCGTGCTCGACCATCGCCGCGGCCAGGTCGTCGAGGCCGGCCGGGTCGAGGTTCGCGGCCCAGCTGGTCTGCTCGACGTAGACGCGGGTGACGCGCGGCGCGATGAGGGCGCGCGGGTTCTGGGCGAGCACCACGGTGTACAGCTGTTCGTCGCCGAAGGCGAGGGGCTGCTCGGGTCCGTAGTGGGTGAGGTCGGCCTCGTACTCGGGCCGGGGCTGCGGGTGGCCGGCGCACCACGCGGGCTCGGGGAGGGTGACGTCTCCCGCGTCGCGGGTGGGCAGCGTGACGGTACGGTCTTGCATGGATCTGGACTCCCTTGATCACGGGGTGGGTTCGGATCAAGGCGCCGTTCGGTGGGTGCAACCACCGGGCGGCGCCGCTTTGTCCACGGGCTGTGGACAGCGAGAGCAGGGCGGGCCGCGGGCAGTTGCGATTGCAGTTGCGGTTCGCGACGAGTCGGCAACGGTCGCGGAGGCGAAAATGGCGCTCCGACCTGCGGATACGACCCCAGGAGACCCTTCGTGACCTGTACGCCCGGAAACTCGTAATGCGTAGGTCAAGGGTTCGATTCCCTTAGGCGGCTCCATACGAAGAGCCCAGCTCAGACACTGTCTGAGCTGGGCTTTTCCGTTAAGCGGATGCGGCGAGAGCGCTGTGCACGGGCTGCGCGAGTGTCGGCGGTCTCAGTTCTGGTCTCAGTCACGGGTTCAGATGGGCGCCGAAGCGCTTCCGGCCCTGGGATCGCTGCCGAGGCAGAAGCCCATGTGGCTCTGTCCACGAGAACGGACAGCGAATGTTCACCGGTTTGGGAGGCAGCCGACCCGGTGAGCGAATCGAAATGTTCACGGGTTTCGACAGCAGCTTTAGCACTGCAGAGGCTGCTGCCAGGGGGTGCTCGACGGCCAAGATCTCCGAGTGTCTAAGGTCGCATTCCATGACGAGGACCACTCCGCCGCGCCCGCTTGATGTCGAGGTGCTCTTCCCGGAACTGGCTGCCTACCGAGGTACGACCACGCGGCTCCACCCGCGACCGGGCAGCCCTCAGATGTCTGCTAGCTCAGTGGGTGGTCCGATGCTGTGGCCGGCGGAGGAGCCCTGGCCGGTGTGCGGTGAGGCCCACGGACGGGGACGAGGTCGGCGCCCGGCCGACATCCACCGCTACCGGCGGATCCTGGCTGCCGCGTGGGCCCGGGAACAGAGCCCGGGCCCTACGAAGGAGGAACGGGATCTCCTGGCCGAACTGTACCTGGAGCACCGGCTCCCCGAGATGTCGGAGACGGATCCGCTGCCGATGATCGGCCTGGCGCAGCTGTACCGGCGGGATGTCCCGGACATGCCGCCGGGGCCGGAGGACTGCGACCTGCTCCAGGTGTTCTGGTGTCCCTTCGACGCGCACGGCCCGAGCCGGTGGGACCTGAATCTGCATCTGCGCTGGCGGCAGTCGTGGGAGGTCGGGGACGTGTTGGCCGTTCCCCCGCAGCCGTTGGTTGTCGGGTCCGATGGATTCGTGCCCGAGCCCTGCGTGCTGCACCCGGAGCAGGTGGTCAGCTATCCGTTCGCCGATCTCCTGCCCGAGGACCTGTGCGCCCGGCTCGACGCCTGGGACGAGACCCAGGAGGAGGAGGCCGAGCAGTCGGCCGACGAGATCGCAGCCCACGCGGTCGGCTACCAGTACGACCTGTCGATCCCGCCCGGCTGGCGCGTCGGCGGCTTCGCCTCCTGGCACGCTACCGACCCGTACCCCATGGACTGCCAGACCTGCCGCACGCCGATGCACCTACTGCTGACCATCGACAGCTCGGAATGGGACGGCGGAAGCGGCAGCTGGAAGCCGCTAGAGGATCGAGACCTGCCTGCTCATCGGTCCGGCACCCCCACCGAAGTAGTTGTGGGCCGATTCGGCGAGCTGAACGTCTTCGCCTGCCCCACCGATCCCGACCATCCGCACCGCTGGAGCATCCAATAGCACGGGCGGCGACCCCACGCCCGGTTCGGCGCTCCGATCATCGGCGAACGCGGGTGCTGTCGCTTCTCATGCCCACTGCTGTTACGACGGCAGAAGGTGACGGCAACACGGCGGTACGCGCAGGGACCGTGGCGGTAGCCGGCGGACTGTCTCCGCCTGCTGCAGAGCCGGACTCGCTGCTCCCACAGGCCAGGAGACGAACTTGTAAGGCGAGGGTTAGGGACTGTCTCCTTGAAAGGCTATGGGCGCCATTCCTGCTGGTAGGCGGGGTGCTCGGCGTATGACTGGCCAAGGACTCGCAGCGCGTATGCCAGGCCGGCCGAGCGGGAGTCCCAGGGGCCCATGGCTTTGTAGTCGTTCGCCAGTTGCTCGATCAGATCGAGCATGGGGAGGTGGCTGTCGAGAAGAGCCTCGCCGCCCAGGGTGCCGGCCACGTAGGCGTAGGCATGGTTGTCGTCCATGATGCGTGCGACGAGGAACTCCACAAGATCGTCCATGTGGCCATCCTCGCGGGCAAGGTGCTTCGGCGGTCAACCGGCTGTCCAGATGAGGATGGCGGCGAGGTGGAGTGCGGCCTGGTAGGCAATGGCGAGCTTGTCCGTTCGCATGGCCAGGCCGCGCCATTGCTTGAGTCGGTTGATGCACCGTTCGAAAAGACGTCGCGCGCAGACCTCTTGACGTCGGCTCCGCCGACCGTGGACGGCGGCGGAGCCGGTGATCGTGCACCTCAAGAAGGCTCGAAGTGCCGCTGCGGCTACCCCTGAGACAGCGTGCCCTGGTCTGTCTCCCACAGGGAGAGGCCGCGTCGAATGTCCTCACGGGTGTAGGACATCGGTGGGAAGCCTTCCACGGTCATCACGTAGTTCTCGGACGCGCCAGGCACCTTGAAGAAGAAGCCGAATTCGCACGAGATGAGGACGGATCCGTTGGCAAAGCCCGGCTCAAGCCGGTCGGTACCGAGAATCTTGCCATCGCCATCCGTCACACGGACCTCAGCCCCGGACTTGACCTTGGAGCCCGGCGGAGGCGTACACGGCTTGCCGATGTCGGGACCCGTGTCATCGGTGGACCGTTCGACCTTCACCCTCCCGCTGATTGCGAGAGTCACGGCGGATGGCGTGGCACTGGGCGCGGCTTCCTTCGAGTCCTCGCCTGTGCCGGAGCACCCGACGAGCCCTGCCATGCCAAGTGCCAGGCCGCAGACCCACAGCTTTCTCATGTGCTTCCCACCCCTCGTGACCTGCGGCGGAATCTCCAGATCAGGTAGCACGCACCCTACCGATGACCTCATAGCTACTTAGGGGCCGGCTGACGATGGACCATCGCAACTCGGCATGAGGGGTCGGTCCTGGTCTCAGTTGGAGTCTCAGTCGACGCCAGTCCGGGGCGGTTCGCATCTGTCCACCGCCATCCGACATGGGGGCTGACCGGGGATGCAGCCTTCGTGACGGACACCCGTGGACGCCACCAGACCAAGGTCGGACAACTCGCAATGCGTAGGTCAAGGGTTCGATTCCCCTAGGCGGCTCCATACGAAGAGCCCAGGTCACGTCGGTGACCTGGGCTCTTCGGCATTCCTGGACTTTGCATGGCTGAGGCGAGTCCGTCGCCCCGGAGGTCCTCGTCGGGCGGGGCCGGCAGCGGAACACCGCGTACGGGCCGATAGGGGTCCGTGAGGGAACGGCAGGACGGGCCCCCGGTCCGGCCGGGCCGGAAAAGTGGCAGGGCCCCGCGGCGCGGGGCCCTGCCGTGTCTGGCCGGGTCGTGCTACTTGGTGAAGTAGAAGTACTTCCAGGCGCCGTACGTGGTGGAGTTGACGTTGTCGCCGGAGGAGCCGTTGACGTACGAGGCGCGCATCCGCATCCGGTAGCCGGTGTCGTGCGGGCCGAGCAGGGTCACGGTGGACTTGCCGTTGGTGCCGAGCGCGAAGTACTGCGATCCCGCGTCGCGCCACTTGCCCTGGTAGTAGACCTCCAGGCTCAGCCGCTGCGAGCGGTTCTTGTAGTACGTCATGGTCGTCGTGAAGACCGGGTTCGTCTTCTTGTGGAAGTACGCGTAGGAGGTCGAGCCGATCTTCGCCGTCTTGTACTGCTTGGAGATCGTCGTGGAGACCTTGACCTTGGCGTAGGAGGTGACCTTCACCGTCTTGCTGGCCGAGCGGGCGTCGCCCTTGAAGACCGCGGTGACGGTGGTGTCGCGGGTCATGTCGACCGTGGCGGACAGGTTGCCCTTGGAATTGACCTTGCCGGTCTTGAGGAGCTTCTTCGGCTTGTCCGAGCCGTAGGGGTCGGCCCAGATCTCGACCGTGCGGTTCTTGTACGTGGAACCGAGGTGCGCGGTGAAGGACACGTCGGTGCCGTAGTTGTACACGCTCTTGTTGTGATTGAGCGTCAGGGCGGTGGCGTTGCGCGACACGGCAACGGTGTCCTTGCCCGACGCCGGGGAGTGCGTGGCGTCACCGGCGTACTGCGCGGTGTAGGTGACGTTGCCGCCGGCCGGCGGCGTGTCGGTGAAGGAGAACGCGCCGGTGGAGCCGACCGTCTTCGTGCCGAGCGACTTGCCCTTGGGCGAGTCGATGTCGGTGCGGGTGACGGTGACCTTCGAGCCGGACGGGAAGGACCTGTCGGAGGTCAGCTTGCCGGTGACGCTGAGCTTCTTGGCGCGGCTGGCCTTGGCCGGGGCCGAGACGCTCACCTTGACCGGGTAGCGGGCGGCGTCGTTGAGGACGCGCAGGTGGATGCCGCTGTTGCCGTCCGCGATGGCGAACAGCCTGCTGCCGTCGGGGGCCCAGGCGAGTCCCTGGTTGCGGATGGTGTCGCCGCCCGAGCCGTACTGGTCGTAGGTGTAGGTCCGGTAGGGCGTCGTCGTGCCGGGCTTGAAGACGGAGATGTCCGTGTCGTACCAGCTGAACGTGGACACGGCGACCGTGCCGTCCGGTGCGATCGCGGCACCGTTGGGGCTGCTGGCCTCGACCGGGTAAGCGCCGGTGCGGGTGAGGTCCTCGGTGTTGATCGCCGTCGCAGCGTAGGGCATTTCGCCGGAGGCGGCGACGATCTTCTTGGCGTCGGCGCTGAGCGCGAAGTCGTGCATGTAGCTCGTGGCCTCGGGCGGCATGCCCTCCTTGCGCAGCACGGGGGCTCCGGAGGACACGTCGTACACGGCGAGGCCCGACCAGGTGCCGTGGATGCCGAGCACGAGGGTGTTCCCGGCCGCCTCCAGTTCGGGGGCGTCGGGGAGGTACAGGCCGGGGAGCTGGTCGACAGCGATCTCGGGGGTGCCCAGCGAGGGGTCGAAGGAGCCCAGGTGGTGCGGGGGTTCCTGGCCGTAGATGAACCAGACCCGGCCGCCCGCGACCGCCAGGGTCTGCGGGTCGGTGTTCTCACCGGTCGGGTAGCGCGCGGCCGCGGTCGCGGTGGACGTCTCGATGGCCACGACGGAGTCGTCACCCGGAACGGCCGCGTAGACGGTGCCGGAGTCCGGCGTGATCGCCAGGTCCCGCACTCCCGGGAGGCTCGGAACGGTCGCCACGAGCTTGCCCGCGTAGTCGGTGACGACGACCTTGTTGCCGTCCGGATCGCTGATGTAGACCCGCTGGTGGACCCCGTCCACGGCGATGTCGCCGTACGAGGAGATCGACAGGGCCGTGCTGGAGTCCGCCGCGGCGGGACCCATGGTGCCGGCGGCTATGGCCGTAGAGCTGAAGACGACCGCGAGCACGGTCGACACGGTGCGCATGCGCACGTTGATTCCTACCCCCACGAGGAAGCCCGGTGGACGGACCGGGTGATGAGTCGGGCCGCGCGACACCCGAACGCCGTCCATGTGGGGACGACGCAAAGGGCGCGGCTGCATGCGCAGCGTATGTCATCGCTGTGACAGTTGAGGAGGGGATTAACCGCAGCTCCCCTGCCCGCCCACTTCGCGTGTCCTGACCCGGCCCGCCACTGCCAGACGTAGTGGCCACCCCCCGACCACCATGCTGGGCTGCTGGGACGCCGAGGCCCGGTTGGTGTGGTTCTCGACGGCGACCGATCGAGGTTCATACAACCAACCGACCCTCTTGTCGGTCCTGTTTCGCGACGTCTGATCGACGTCTGTCGCCGAACAGGCCTGAAGGACTTGATGAAGCCCAGACGCATCACCGCCACCGCCCTGGTTCTGGCCGTGGCAGGCGGAGTGCTCACCGCCACCGCCGCGCCCGCCTCCGCGGCGGTGAGCTGCACCTCCCCCGTCTACAAACGGCAGTTCTTCGCGAACACGACGTTCTCGGGCACACCGAAGAGGACGGACTGCGACTCCGTGATCGACCAGAACTGGGGCACGGGCGCACCCGTCTCCGGCGTACCGTCCAACAACTTCGGCGTGCGCTGGTCGGTGACGCGCGATTTCGGCTCTGGTGGCCCCTTCACGTTCACGGTGTCCGCCCGTGACGGCATACGGGTCTACCTCGACGGTGTCCGCAAGATCGACCTGTGGAAGAACGTCTCCGCCACCGTCAAGAAGACGGTCAATGTGACGATCCCCAGCGGCAAGCACACGTTTCGCGTCGACTTCGTCAACTGGACGGGCGCCGCGAACGTCAAGTACGCATACACGCCGCGCACCTCCGTCGACGTCGACAGGGTCAGGCCGCTCGCCCCGGCGGGCGCCGCCGTCTCCTACGACACAGCCACCGGCGCGGCCAAGCTCACCTGGTCCAGGAACAGGGAGATGGACCTCGGGAACTACCGGGTCTACCGGCGGCTGAAGGGGGCGTCGTACGGCGCCAAGGCGCTCGCGACGACCACCGCCACGGCGTACACCGACAGGACCCTGCCGAAGACCGGCGCGGCCTACTACTACGAGGTGCGGGCCGTCGACAAGGCGGGCAACGTCTCCAGCGGCAGCGCCGACCAGCTTGTTGCCACCGTCGACAAGACGCCGCCCGCCGCGCCGTTCGTCGAGATGGACGCGTGCCCGTCCGACCAGCCCTACGCGGCCCCGGAGCTGGTCACCACCGCGGCGAACGCCGCCGACATCGCCTGGTACGAGATGCAGCGGCTCGACGCCGCGACGAAGAGCTGGGGCACCGTCTACTCAGGCGCGAAGGGCGCGATCTGCGACACCGGCTGGCCGGCCGACGGCAGCAAGGTCACCTACCGGGGCCGGGCACGGGACGCCGCCGGGAACTGGTCGGCGTACTCGGCCGCCGCGACCTTCACCACCTCTGACCTGACCCCGCCGGCCGCCGTCGCGAAGGTCCGCGTGGAGTACCGATCGGGTGTTCCGCATCTGGTGTGGTCGTCCGTGACCGGAGCCGCCTCGTACCAGGTCGTCCAGTACGACCCGGCGAGCGGCGGTTATGTCGACGCCCTGCCCGCAAGCACCACCACGCAGACCGACGTGGTGCCCCGCCAGTCGGTCGCCGTCGCCGACAGCTACCGGTACGCGGTGCGCGCGGTGGACGCCAAGGGCAACACTGCCGCGCCGGCGGAGATCACGCTGGAGATGGCCGACCGACCGGAGGCGATCCCCGCGTTCCAGACCACCGCCCGCAGTTTCGACGAGGGCGTGATGATCGCGTGGAGCAGCGTCGACCCGTGGACCGTGGACGAAGGGCCCCTTCCTTCGTACAAGATCGTCCGGACCGACACCGCGACCGGCGAGACCCGCATCGTGGACAAGTGCAAGCCGTCCACCCCATGGGACGAGCCGCTGGAGGACCCGAAGACGTACTGGACCTGGACGGGCGGCGACGCCCCCTTGTCGGCTCACAAGCAGGTCAACGGCAGCTGCTGGGACGTCCAGGGCAAGTCGGAGACGACGTACGCGTACCGGGTCGTCACGACCGACCGGTACGGGCACGTCTCTCAGCCGGGCCCGGCCGCCACGGAGACCACCCCGGACACCGAGCGTCCCGCCCCGGTGCGGAACCTGACCGCGGAACCCGTCCCGCTCGGTGTCCGTCTGACCTGGACGCCGCCCGCCGATGCCGACGTCCGCGGCTACCACGTGTGGCAGGGCATCACGGACCCGGACAGCGGCGAGACGGTCTGGAAGGAGAACTGCTGGAGGGGCAGCTCCCTGGCCGGGACCGAGATCCTCTGCCCGACGGTCCCCGACGGCGCCACCCACGTCTACAAGGTGGCCGCTACGGACGACCGGCTTCTGTACGACGACGAGCCACTCGACGTCCTCCACCCCGCCGAGGTCTCGGTCACCCTGCCCGACACGCGGCCGCCGGGCTGGACCCAGACCGAGGTCGGTGAGGGGCAGTACCCGAACCTGTACGTCGGCTGCTCCGAGAGCTCTGGCTTCGGGGACTGCTCCCGGTTCGCGAGCTACCGTGTGGAGCGCTGGGACCCGGCCACGGCCGCTTACGTCACCCTGGCCGAGGGCACGACGGGTGACAGGGCGTTCTTCATGGACACCACGGTGCACGAGGACCGGCTCGGCCTGTACTACTACCGCGTCGTACGCCAGGACGCTTCCGGCGCCGAGGTCCTGACCCGGTTGATGGCGTGTGGCATCTGGGACGACTGGCTCTGACCGGGCGCGTGACATGAGAGGGGCCCGGAGGATTCTCCTGGCCCCTCTCCCACGTGTGCGTCGGCGACTGCTGCTTCCGCTTGCGTTGTGGAGTGCTTCCGCGGCTGGAACCTGTGGGAGTCGCTGCTCCGCGATGTTCGCGGGAAACGATCTCCGTCGGCTGTACCCGTGCTCAGGAGGCGTAGCGCGTCACCTCGGTGACGCGGCAGGTGACCTTCCCCTTCACGTCGCCGGTGCCCTGCGCGGTCTCCTTCGCGACCTTGCCCGGGCCGAGGTTGTTCGTCGCTGCGAAGCCCTCGCCGATGCGTGTGCCGCCGGCGTCCACGAACTCGACCTGGATCGCGTAGTTGGACGTCTTCGAGCTGCGGTTGGTGACGGTCAGCTTCGCGCTCGGCCAGTGCATGACGTCGTCGACCTCACATGAGTCGATCCTCACGTCGTCGGTCGGGCCGGCCTGGCGGCCGTCGCCGTCGCTCTTCCCGCCCCTGTCGGTCGATGCCTTCGACGCACCGGGCTTCGGGTCGCCGCTGCCGCCGCCGCTGCTCGCCACCGTCGCGAGAACGGCGACGACGATCACGAGGACGACGACGCCGAGACATCCGAACCCGATGATCTTCCCCGTGCTGGATTTGCGCGGCTGCGGCTGCGGCTGCGGCGGCGGCCCCGCCCATCCCGGGCCCTGCCAGCCGCCGGGCGGCTGCGGCGGTCCCGCGGGTGGTCCGGGCGGCTGCGGGTGCTGAGGCGTCGACATGGCGTCCCCCTGGGTCGTGTGGTTGTGGGGGAAACCGTGCCAGAGCATCACGGTCTGCACGGGTGTGACCGCAGTCTGTGACACCGCCGTGACCGAACCGGGACGGATCGGTACTCGTCGGACGTGCCAACGGGCCGCCGGGGTCGCGCTGTAATCGGCGGGGCCGTGCCGGACATTCCCCAGTGACAGCCTGTTCTGGGAGGGAAGGGTGCGCATGACGGCACGTGAGGGTCCGCGAGGGCACGGGATCGTGGAGGAGTGGTTCGAGGCCCATGCCGACAAGGTGATGGGTTACCTGATGCACCGTACGGATCGTGAGACCGCGCAGGACGTGCTCTCGGAGACCTTCCTGCTGGCCTGGCGCAAGCAGCGGTCCGTACCGGAGGACGCGTTGCCCTGGCTGCTGGCAGCGGCGCGCCGGCTGCTCGCCAACCGGGTGCGGTCGGACCTGCGGAGGCAGGCGCTCGCGGCGCGGATGGCCGCGGTGATGGACCGCGCGCCGCAGGAGGTGTTCGAGGACCGCATAGGCGACCGCGAGCGTGTGTTCCGGGTGCTGATGTCGCTGTCCGAGAACGACCGCGAAGTGCTGCTGCTGACGGGCTGGTACGACCTGAGCGCGCAGCAGGCGGCCAAGGCCCTGGGCTGCAGCAGGGCGGCCTACGCGCTGCGGCTGCACCGGGCCCGCAAGAGGTTCCGCGCGGCCCTGGAGCCGCGACCCGCATCCTTCACCCCGCTCGATTCGGAGGTACACGCATGACGAACGACCCTGTCCTGGACGCCGTCCGGGAGCTGCGCCCGCAGGGTGCCGACGGCTGGGCGCGGTCGGCGGACGGGCGGGAGACGCTGCGGTCCGTGCTGGACCGGGCGGCGCCGCGGAGCACACGGCGGCGGTCGCTGCGGGTCGCCGTGGCCGGCGGCGCGGTCGTCGCCGCGCTGGCCGGTGGCGGGGTGGTCGCCGTCGCCGGGGGACTGCCGTGGGGGAAGGACGCCGGGGCGCAGGTGATGTGCGCCCGGACGCTGTCGCGCGACGCGGACCTCTCGGGTCTGCCGTCCGACGCGATCAAGGCCTTCGACCCCAGGGACCCCGGCAAGGCCTGCGCAGGGCGCTGGGAGCAGATGTGGGGCCCGTCCGAGCCCGTCCCCACGTCCTTCGCGGCCTGCTACCACCCCGGCGCCGCCGGCAAGGTCGTCTGGCCGGCCGACGGCCTCGACCAGGACCAGGCCTGCGCCCGCATCGGGGCCCGGCCGATTCCCGTCGGGTAGCCCGTCCGCGTCGCGGGGCCGCGCCCATACCAAAAGGGCGCGGCCCGTACGGGTGACCCGGTGACTTTCGGTGTGCGGAGTTGCTCCGGGTGACACCTTGCTTTCTTCCATCCGTACTCGTTGACACGGCAACGGCCGGACGCGGCGCCACGGCGAGCGCGTCCGGGACATCGGACGAGGGAAGGCGCGCATGAACGTCAGTGCTCACATCGAGGCCGTCTACGCGGACGTCTGCCGGCGCAATGCCGGCGAGACGGAGTTCCACCAGGCGGTGGGGGAGGTGCTGCGCTCGCTGGCGCCGGCGCTGGAACGGCACCCGGAGTACCTGGGGACCCGGATCGCGGAGCGGATGTGCGAGCCGGAGCGGCAGGTGATCTTCCGGGTGCCGTGGGTGGACGATCAGGGACGGGTGCAGGTCAACCGGGGCTTCCGGGTGGAGTTCAGCAGCGCGCTCGGCCCGTACAAGGGGGGTCTGCGCTTCCACCCGAGCGTGGACCTGGGCATTGTGAAGTTCCTCGGCTTCGAGCAGATCTTCAAGAACGCGCTGACCGGGCTGGCGATCGGCGGCGGCAAGGGCGGCTCCGACTTCGACCCCAAGGGCCGTTCCGACGGCGAGGTCATGCGCTTCTGCCAGTCGTTCATGACCGAGCTGCACCGGCACCTGGGCGAGCACACCGACGTGCCGGCCGGGGACATCGGCGTGGGCGGCCGGGAGATCGGCTACCTCTTCGGGCAGTACAAGCGGATCACCAACCGTTTCGAGGCGGGCGTGCTGACCGGGAAGGGCGTCGCCTGGGGCGGCTCGCACGCGCGGACCGAGGCGACGGGGTACGGGGCGGTGTACTTCGCGGCCGAGATGCTGGCCACGCGCGGGCAGGGCTTCGAGGGGCGCAGGGCGGTGGTCTCCGGCTCGGGCAACGTCGCCGTCTACGCGATCGAGAAGGTGCGTGCGCTGGGCGGCTCGGTGGTGGCCTGCTCGGACTCCGGCGGCTACGTCGTCGACGAGGCCGGCATCGACCTGGAACTGCTGAAGGAGATCAAGGAGGTGCGCAGGGCGCGGCTGTCGGCGTACGCGGAGGCCAAGCCCTCGGCACGGTACTCCGAGCGCGGCTCGGTCTTCGACGTGCCGTGCGACGTCGCGCTGCCCTGCGCCACGCAGAACGAGCTGGACGGGCAGGACGCCGGGACGCTGGTGAAGAACGGCGTGCTGGCGGTCGCCGAGGGCGCGAACATGCCGTGCACCCCGGAGGCGATCGAGGTGTTCCGGGAGGCGGACGTGCTCTTCGGCCCGGGCAAGGCGGCCAACGCGGGCGGCGTGGCGACCTCGGCGCTGGAGATGCAGCAGAACGCGTCCCGTGAGCTGTGGACCTTCGAGCGGACCGAGGCCCGGCTCGCGCAGGTGATGCGCGACGTCCACACCCACTGCCGGGCCACCGCCGCGGCGTACGGCGGCACGCCGGACGACTACGTCCTCGGCGCCAACGTCACGGGCTTCCTGCGCGTGGCCGAGGCCATGACGGCGCAGGGCGTCGTCTAGAGCCCGCCCCCAGTGGTGCCCGTGCCCTCCCGCGCCGCGCGCGGGAGGGCACGGGCGTTCCCGGCGGCGATCAGGAGGCGTCGCCGCCCATCACGCGGGCGAAGGCCACCGGATCGGCGTCGTACCCGCGGACGCCGGAGCGGAAGCGCCACTCGCCGGAGTCGCCCCGGCGGAACTCGCCGACGGTGGCGGCCGTGGCGGCCGCGACCTCGCCGAGGTCGGAGGCGGCGAGGTCGGTGTGGCCCTCGACCACGTGCACGCCGGTGCCCGCGACGTCGCCGAAGGTCATCCGGCCGTCGCGCTGCTGCACGACGACGCCGACGACGACCCGGTGGTAGGCGGCACCGAGCCGGTCGAGTTCGAGGGTCATGACCTCGTCGAAGCCCAGCCCCTTGCCGGTCTTGCTGTCGCGGTTGAGCGTGATGGTGCCGTCCGGGGAGCGGCTGTCGAAGTGGACGAGGTACGCCGGGACGCCGTGCGGGTCGGCGGCGCTGTAGGTGGCCGCGACGATGTCCAGGTCGCTGGCGGGTGAGCCGAGCGGGCTGGGGTCCCACTTGAGCCGGACCTCGACCTTGCCGAGGCCTTTGGTGACATTGCTCACTGGCTGGCTCTCCTTGCTTCCGGCTGGTCGGGTGCGGAGGCGGCTGTCACAGGGAACGCCCTTTCATCTGCCGTCAGTTGGGCGACGAGCGCGTGCCGCGCGCCCGTCCGAGGCGGCAACGAACGAGGGCGATCCCGGATTCCTGGCAACCGGTCCGGGGTCCCGGACGGTTCATGGGGGTGTGAGGCTGCTGGGAGCACGGACAGGAACACGATGGCAAGGACACCACGGTGAGGGATGCGGAGACGGACTTCGAGGAGTTCGTCGCCGCGCGCGGGCCGCGGTTGCTGCGGGTCGCCTGGCTGCTGACCGGGGACACGCACCTGGCGGAGGACCTGCTGCAGACGGTCCTGGCCAAGGTGTGGCCGAAGTGGCGGGGCATAGCCGCGGAGAACCCGGAAGCGTACGTGCGCAGGGCCCTGGTGAACACGGCCTCGTCGTGGTGGCAGCGCCGCTGGCGGGGCGAGGTGCCGCACGGCGAGGTGCCGGACACGGTGACGGCGGTGGCGGACCCCTTCGCCTCGGTCGACCTGGAGCAGTCGCTCGCGGTGCTGATACGCCGGCTGCCGGCGCGGCAGCGGGCGGTGGTCGTGCTGCGCTACTTCGAGGACCTGAGCGTCGAGGAGACCGCCGAGGTGCTCGGCTGCCGGCCGGGCACGGTGAAGAGCCAGGCCGCCAAGGCGCTGGCGATGCTGCGGGGGCAGGTCGCGGCGGTGCCGAGCCTGGCGAAGGGTGGTGAGCGGTGTGGATGAGGAGCCTGAGCCGGAGGAGGAGTGGGAGCTGAGCGTGCTGCTGGAGCGCGCTGTGCCGCAGCCGACCGCGCCCCATGACCGGATGGCGCAGATCAGGCGGCGGGTACGGCGGCGCAGGCGGCGCCGGGTGGCCGCCGGGGCGCTCGCCGCGGTCGGCGGCGTCACGGCGGCGGCGGTGGTGGCCGCCGCGTTGCTGCAGCCCGCGGGTCCCGTGACGCCCCGGGGGCAGCAGGTCCTCCCCGCCGCGTCCCCGTCCCGCGCGGTGCCCGCCCCGGGGTCCCCCCTGCCGACGTCGACGGGGAGCACGCACGCCGGCTACGCGCTGGTCAGCCTGGACGTCCTGTCCGGGCTGACGCTGAAACTGCCCGGCGAGGGCTGGCGGTCCCTCGTGACCAGCGACCCGCGGGGCCTGGTGGTCGGGTTCGTCGGCTCCGGGCCGCTCCACGAGCGCGGCGGGTGCGGGAAGCAGGAGATGATCCGCTACTCGGTCTGCCCGCCCGTGGACAAGGTCGCCGAGGGCGGGGTGCTGATCGTCTTCGAACAGGTGGAGGCGCCCGTGGGCGACGGCACGGGGTCCGGCCGGTTCGTGGTGAAGGGCGTGGCGTCCGCGGGTGAGGGCTGCCGCGCGCTCGGCGGCCAGTGGGAGCTCACGGCCTGGGGGGAGGGCCCGGACCCCGCGTCCTCCGTCGGTCTCGTGGCCAGCGCCTGTTTCAACCGTACGGCGAAGGACACCATCGCCGCGGTCACCACCAGCCTGAAGACCGCGAGCTACGCCTCGGCGTCCCCCGGCGGGCCGACCGGTCCGGGCCGTCCGACCGGTACGGGCACGCCGGGCTGACCCACGGGGCCGACCCACGGGGCTGACCGGCCGGGGACCGGGCCGTCCGCTCCACGGAGTCCCTCCGGCCGGGCGCTGCTCTTCGATCGCTCTCTCCCGTGGATGAGACGAAAGGCGCCGTCATGCCCGAATTCGCCCGCCGTGGCGGCGTCCTGTCCGTCATACCGGTCGCCGCTCTGGCGGCCGCCGGCGTGCCGGCCGGGTGCCCCGCTCCCACCGCGACGGTGGCGGGGGCGCCGCGGGCCGTCGCCGCCGTGCCGTCCGTGGCGGCACCGTCCGCCGCGGTCACCCCCGGGGCCGGCGCCGGGAGGCTGCCGGAGCAGGTGCCCGGGCTCGGGCCGCGGACCCCGGGCCGGGTCCCGGACGACGCGCGCCAGGTCGTCGTGGTGACCGGCGCGGGCCGGAACGCGTCCCGGTCACGGGTCGTGGCGTACGAGAGGACCCCGACGGCTGGCGCGGCGGCGCGAGATGGCCCGCGCGCAACGCGCAGCGCGGGTGGACCGACGACCACCGCAGCGGCGACGAGCGCTCGCCGATCGGGGTGTTCGGCCTCACCGACGCCGGGGGCCTGAAGGCCGACCCGGGCACCCGGCTCCCGTACGGCCACTCCGGCGGGTTCTTCATCAGGGGCACAGGACTGGAGGGGGAACCGCCGGCGGGTTCGTTCGACTACGTCGTGGCCATCAACTACAACCGCGGGCCCGGCACATCGCCGCGGGACTGGACCCGGCCGATGGGCGCGGACAAGGGCGGTGGCATCTGGTTCCACGTCGACCACGAGGGGCCCACGCAGGGTGCGTCGCGTTGTCCGAGGCCCACATGAGGCAGTTGCTGAGGACCCTGGACCCGGCCCTGCACCCGGTCGTCGTGATGGGGGACGCGGCCTCGCTCACGCGCTGAGACGTGCCGCGTGCGCGGCCTCGTCGGGCCGCGGCTCGCCCGGCCGGGAGCCGCCGAACTCCCAGTGGGTGGTGCCGAGTCCGCCCGCCGCCAGGGCGGCGTCGATCCGGCGGCGGACCTCGGCCTCGTCGCCGGGCGCGGACGCGAACAGCACGCGCAGCCGCAGTGTGCCGCCGGGCCCGGCCGTGGCGGCGGTGTGGTGGGGCGCGAGCGGGCAGGGCGGTTCGTGCTCCCAGTGACCGCACAGGGCGACGGTGACCGCGGCACCAGGGGCACGCTCGTCGCCGCCGGGGGCGAGGGTCACGACCGCGTCGTGGGCGAAGGTCCGGCGCACGCCCCCAGTATCGCTGTCAGCCGTCCTGCTCGTGGCGGGGACGCATCGCCTGCCGCTGGACGCGCCGCCCGAACGCGGACAGCAGCGGCTCGACGGCGGCGCGCGGGAGCACCACCTTCTGCCGGCCCGTGGGCGGGGCCGCCACCTCGCCCCGGTCGAACGTCACGACCAGGTTCCCGCAGCCGGTGAAGGCCAGGTCGTCCAGGACGGCGCGGCGTGCCGCCGGGTCCTGCAGCGCGCGGAGCCCGCGCGGGTCGTGGCCGGCGCGGGCGGCGAGCGCCCGGACCAGGTGCCCGGCGAGGTCGCCGGCCGCGTCCGGACCGAGCATGGCGAGGGCGGGAAGCACCTCGCCGGAGCGGCCGTCGTACCAGTACGTGGCCGTCGTGGTGCCGCTCCCGGAGGTGGTGCCGTCCCCGGCGGCGGCGCCCTCGGCCGTCGTCAGCTGGACGCCGAGCACGTCCCCGGAGGCGGCCAGGAACGTGTACGAGATGGTGAACTCGCCCGCGCAGCCGGCATCGTGCCCGTGCGCGGCCAGGAAGTCCCGCAGCCCGCGGTGCACCTCGCGGTCGAGCGTCCGGGTCAGTGGCCGTGCGCCCGGCACGGACGGGTAGCTCGTCGACCAGCGGCAGGCGCCGCCGGTGCCCCGGGCGCCGATGACCCGCAGCCCGTGGATCCAGGTGGGCATGACCGCCCTGACCTCCTGTCCGTCGGCGGAGGCGGTCGCGGGGGAGGGCCGTCCGCCGGAGGGCGACGTGCACGCGGGGACGGCCAGCAGCGCGGCCACGGCAACGGCGGCGATCGGCACGGACTTCACCCGGCGACCGTAACCGCCCCCGGGGCCGGGGCGGTTGGCGGTGCCGTATCCGGACCGGGGTGTGACAGGTTCGCGACATCGCGGCGGTCCCCCGCCCGGGGTCGTGGTGCTACAGTGCGAGGAGCACGGCTGTGCGCCCCTCTTCGGCGCCGGTGCTCACCGCGTGACCGCCCGGCGGTCCGCTCCCGCAGTCCACTGTGGTGTTCCCCTTCGCCCACGCCCCGCGTCGGCGATCTCCCCGAGGCTCCGCCTCTTGCGCCGCGTGTCCCGGCGGCCGGCCGATTCCGCCGCCGTACGCGCCCTTCCCCCGAGGACGACGTATGTCCACAGCTCCCACCA
>NZ_JARAVK010000470.1:0-3634 GCF_033792765.1 Streptomyces sp. PA03-6a
TGCGCTGGTCACAAGCACATGCGGGCCACGCAGCGACCTAATTCCAGGACTCGGCACCAGGGCCGGTCCGCCACCTCAGTAGCCGTTCGTGGCACCAGCTCACCCCACGGGCCTCGGTCTAGTGCAGCGCCGCATTGATCTTGCGGGGGTCATGCGGCTTTGAGTGGGGTGCCGTCGTAGGTCCAGCGGAACGGCTGGGCCTCGTCGTCGTAGGCGAGGGTGAAGTCGCGGATCTGGTTGATGAGGTCCTGGCGCGAGGTGAACTCACCGCGTCGTAGCAGTCGGCGGGCCAGGATCGAAAAGGAGATCTCGACTTGGTTGAGCCACGAGGCGTGTTTGGGTGTGTGGTGGACGGTGAATCTCGGGTGTGCTGCCAGCCAGGCTCGGGTCGCCTTTGAGACGTGGGACGACCCGTTGTCGAGGACCAGGTGGATGGTCAGGGCCGGGTCGATGCTCTGATCCAGCAGTCGCAGGAAGCGGATGAAGGTGGCCGAGTCGTTGCGGGTGATGTCTTCGGCCAGGACCTGACCGGTGTGCACGTCCAGGGCCGCGACGATGGAGGCGGTCCCGTGCCTGCGGTACTCGAACTCGCGCCGCTCGATCTGGCCCGGGCGGGCTGGCCGGGTCGGATGGCGGCGGGATCGAGCCTGATCGCGGTCTTCTCATCCACGCTGAGCACCACCGAGTGGGGCGGGCGGCGCAGGTAGAGCGCGCATACTTCGGTGGCCCTGGCGTAGAAGTCCGGGTCCTCCGGTCGGGTGAGCCAGCCCCGCACCAGGTGCGGTTTGAGATCCAGGTCCGCCAGGATCCGTCCGACCTGGGACGCTGAGATCCCGGTAGAGGCCAGGTGATGGGCGATGGCCCGATGGGTCCACTGGCTGTCGGTGGCGGGTCGGGCGGAGGTGACGGTGGCGACGATGGCCAGGTGCACATCGGGGCCGTAGCGGCGGGAGCGGCCGGGCCGGGGCCGGTCCTCCAGTGCGGCCATCCCCTCGGCGGCGAACCGCTTGCGCCAGCGCCGCACAGTGTCCAGATACAGGCCAAGCGCGCGGGCGACAGCCGCGTTCGCGTCACCCTCCGCATAGGCCAGTGCGGCCCGGGCCCGCTGCACCCGGCGCAACGGAGCAGTCCGCGAACGCGTCAACTCCTGCAGTAACATGCGCTCTTCACTGTCCCAGGCCACCTGGAACGGACTTTCCACGGCGCATGCCCCCACTCCCGCGGCTCCATCAGTCGCGTTGATCATTGTCGTCGGCGAGGGCCACACGCCCGCCGGAAGGCGGTGAGGACGGGTGGCAGGATGGCCGCCATGGCGAACAGCAGGAGTGCGAAGCCGGCCTCGCGGACGGCGCCGAGCAAGACCGTCCACAAATTCAAGATCACCTTGCGGGACTCCCGGCCTCCGATCTGGCGCCGCCTGGAGGTGCCGTCCGGCATCACCTTGCGCGAACTGCACGACGTCATCCAGGCCGCTTTCGGCTGGGAGGACTACCACATGTGGGCCTTCGAAAGCGGACGGGACCGATACGGCACCGCCGACCGTGACCTGGGCATCCGCAGCGCCGCCTCCAAGCAGCTCCGTCAGGTCGCTGCCCGCACCGGCGACCGGCTCCGCTACACCTACGACTTCGGCGACGACTGGGAACACGACATCCTCATCGAGGACATCACCGAGCCCGAGCCGGACACCGCCTACCCCCGATGCCTCACCGGCCGCCGAGCCTGCCCGCCCGAGGACTGCGGTGGCATTTGGGGATACGACTACCTCATCGAGATCCTTGCCGATCCCCACCACGAAGAACACGAAGACCGCCTGGAATGGTTGGGCCTCGCCTCGGCCGACCAGTTCGACCCCGCAGCCTTCGATCCAGCGCAGGTCAACTCCGTGCTATCCACCCACGCGACCGTGCTCGTCAAGAACTGACCCATCACTGCCCGCTGTCAGCAGCCCCATCGCCTACCGACAGCGGACCAGAGACCCCCGCAAGATCAATGCGGCGCTGCACTAGGCTGGAGCTCGGACGGCTCGGGCGTATCAAGAGGTCACCGTGCAGTGGGCTCGCACCACCAACACCAACGAGTGATCATCTGACCGGTGTTGACATGGTGGCGGCCGCGAAGGAACCGAGCGTCACCGCTCTATGCGGAGGCATCAACGCCGAGTTCGCCGAAGGCATCCGCCCGGTGCCCACGCGACCGCCATCACGAGTACGCCGGACTGTCCGCCGCTCTGATGCGAGGCGTCAGTCGCCAGGCAACGTTTAGACGTCACGGTCCAGCATTCGAACAGCACCACAAGGCTCACAGCTCCTCGAGGCACCGTTAACAAGGAATTAGGTTCGCCGGGGTGGTCAGGCTGCGGTTGTCCGTGCGTGTCCGCCCCAGCGGATGCACTTTTCGCTGCGGATGCGGGCGCGTTCGCGGCGTTGGGCGGCGAGGACGTCGGGGTGGCGGGCGTTGGTGTTGCGCCAGCGCAGGTAGGCGTGCAGGGCCCGGGTCTGGGCGGTGTGGTTGGGGTGGTTCGAGTTGGCCAGGGTGAACTGCCGCAGCGGCCCGAAGTGGGCTTCTATCGGATTGGCCCAGGAGGCGTAGGTCGGGGTGAAGCACAGCTCGACCTTGTGTTTCTTCGCCCAGCGGCGGATCTGCTCGCCTTTGTGTGCGGACAAGTTGTCCAGGATCACGTAGATCGGGGCGCCGTCCGGTCGGGCGGCGCGGATCGACTTCAGGGCGGCCAGGGTGTTGGCGGCGCCTTTCTTGCGGCGGTTGACGCCCCAGAGGGTGTCGTCGCCGATGGAGTAGCAGCCGTGGAAGTAGGTGATGCTGTGGGTGCGGTGGTAGGTCGCTGGCAGCCGGTCCGGACGGCTTCGCTCGGCCCAGCAGGAGCCGGCGGTGGGCCGGATGCCCAGGGGCCCGAACTCGTCGAAGGCGAAGACCCGGTCCGGGAAGCGGCCTATGACCTCCTCGATGCGGTCGAGTTTGGCCTCGCGGTCGGGGTCGGGCGATTCCTTCCAGGTCTTGGTGCGCTGGAAGGTGATCCCGCGGCGCAGGAGGAGGCGGCGTAAGGCCTCACGGCCGATACGTATGACGCGGCCGTGGACGCGGTGCAGGTAGGCGGCGAGTTTGCGGATGGACCAGCGGGTGAAGGGCTGGCCGAGGGTGGTGGGGCGAGTGGTGGCCGTCTGGATGACGAAGTCCTCGTCGTCAGGGTTGAGCAGGCGGGGACGGCCTCCCGCCCATCGAGGGTCCAGGCAGGCCAGGCCCATCTCGTTGAACCGGTGGATCACCTCACGCACCGTGTCCTCGTCGGCCTGGACCAGCTGGGCGATCACCGGGACCCGGTTCCCGCCGGCCGAGGCCAGCAGCATCATCGCCCGGCGATAGCGCACCGAACTGGTGCTGCCCCGGCGGACGATCTGCTGCAGCTTCTGCCCTTCCTGATCGGTCAGTCTGCGCACTCGCACAGGCTCGGCCACCACACCTCCCAGCGATCGAAACGGACGCCGCCGCCCATCCAACCGCCCCGACCCCCGACACCGCGAACCTAATTCCTTGTTAACGGTGCCTCGAGGAGCTGTGAGCCTTGTGGTGCTGTTCGAATGCTGGACCGTGACGTCTAAACGTTGCCTGGCGACTG
>NZ_JARAVK010000471.1:0-3621 GCF_033792765.1 Streptomyces sp. PA03-6a
CTTGCTGACGCCACGGACAGTGCCCATGACGCGGGACCAGGCGACGTAGACGGGGACCTGCTCGGCCCCGACGGGCCCGAGCAGGTCCCCGTCTACGTCGCCTGGTCCCGCGTCATGGGCACTGTCCGTGGCGTCAGCAAGGGCGCCTGGTACGGCAAGCCCAACCAGAACGGCAGCTACCAGTTCCGGGGAGTCGACGCTGCCCTCAACGCCTTCGGCCCGGCCTGCCGCCTCCACGGTGTCCTCGTCCTTCCCGTGAAGACCGAGGCTGCGTACCGCGACGTGAAGACCAGCACCGGCAAGCCCTCCCGCGAGTGCACGGTGACCGTCACCTACCGGATCATCGGCCCGGCCGGCGACCACATTGAAGTGCAGTCGGTCGGCGAGTCGATGGACTCCGCCGACAAGGGCACTGCCAAGGCCTTGTCCACGTCGCTGCGTTCGCTGCTGTTCCTCGGCGGCCTGGTCCCGACCGGCGACCCGGACCCGGACTCGGTGAACGTTGAGCGTGGCGACGCACCGACCAGGTCTGCCAACGACTACCGCGACGAGATCGTCAACCCGCGCACCAGTGCGCAGCGGCTGGATCAGATCGGCTACGAGCTGCGGCAGGCGAACCTGCTGCACGCCGTCGTGCAGAACGAGAACGGTGACGAGGAGACCCTCGACGCGCTCGGGATGCGGATCTACAAGGAGCGCACCCAGGGCGGTGGCCAGTGAACGCCACCTTCCTCACCGCCTGGAGGGCGGCATGGGACACCGAGACCACCGGCACCAGCGTCTTCGAGGACCGCATCGTCACCGCCGCTTTCATCGTCCGCGCCCCCGGCCGCGACGACCGCGTCTTCTCCTGGCTCATCAACACCGGCGTCCCCATCCCCGCCGAAGCCGCCGAAGTCCACGGCATCGACGACGCCAAGGCCCAGGCCGACGGCGTCGAGCCGAGGGCCGCGCTTGACGAGCTCGCCGGCCACATCACCACGGCCGTCGCCCACGGCATGCCGCTCGTGGCGTTCAACCACAGCTTCGACTGGTCGATCCTCCACTACGAGCTGCTCCGCCACGGCCTGCCCACCATCGGTGAGCGGCTCGGCAAGGACCCCGTGACGCTGGTCGACCCGATCGTCATCGACAAGCAGATGGACCGCTACGTCAAGGGCACGGGCGCCCGGAAGCTCAAGCCGACCTGCGAGCGGTATGGCGTCGAGCTCACCGACTGGCACACCGCCGAGGCCGACGCCCTGGCCGCGCTCCTCATCGCCGAGGCCCAGTTCGCGAAGTACCCGCGGCTCAACACCCTCAGCCCCGGCGCCCTGTTCGCGTCGCAGGCGAAGTGGCGCGCCGAGCAGCAGGCCTCGCTGCAGAAGTGGTTCCGCACCAAGGCCACCCCGGAGCAGGGCGGCGACCCGAACAAGGTCATCGCGGGGGAGTGGCCGCTGCTGCCCGCCGAGGAGGTGCAGGCATGAGCCTCCTCGGACGCCGCGAGAAGCGCGAGAACAAGCAGCTCCGCGAGGACAAAGAGCGACTCATCGCCCGGATCGACGAGCTGAAGGAGCGCTGCGCCGACCTCGAGCGCAACCCGGCCGTCGCCAAGCGCCGCGAGATCGACATGGCCGACCGCATCCTCACCCTCGAACGCCAGGTCATCACGAAGGACACGGCGATCAAGCGGCTCAGCCAGCAGCTCGACGACGCCATCGGCAACCGCAGCACCGAGGGCGACCTCGACGCCGCCGGCGACCGCGAGAAGACCCGCCGCGCCGCCGCCGCAGCCGCCAGAGGTGACCTGTGATCGGCCCCCTCACCACCGAGCCCGGCCAGTACGGCACCGCCGCCGTCATGGCCAGCGTCGCCGCCCTGGTCTACGTCGCCCGGACCTGGCCCGCCCGCCGCCGCGCCCGCCACGCCGCTGTCGCGCCCCGGGCCGTGGTCACCACCGCATTCCGCTACTGCCCCGCCGAGCTGCGCACCCGTGCCGTCGTGATGCACCGCGACGGCACGGGCCGCTGCGACTGCGGGGCCGACATCCCGGCAGGAGGACCCGATGCCTGACCTCAGCGACGACCAGCTCGACGACCTCATGGCCGCCATCGGCCTCGTCCCCCCGGCCACCCGCGGCCCCAACGCCACCAAGCCCTGCGGCACCGCGGCCGCGTACGCCCGGCACCTCCGCCACGGCGAGACCCCCTGCGAGGACTGCCGCCGCGCCAACCGCGAGTACAAGAAGGGCGGCGGCGCCCGGGCCAAGCGGCAGGGCCAGCGCAAGCCCATCAACCACGGCACCACCGCCGGGTACCAGCAGCACCGGTACCGCGGTGAGGCCCCGTGCGAGGCGTGTCGTGAGGCGATGCGGGTCAAGTCCCGGGAGCGCTACTACGCCGACCCAGAGCAGTCGCGCCGGTACGTCCGTGACAGCTACTCGCGTCGCAACGGCGGTGCGCTGTGACCCTGTTCGACACCGAAGCTCTCCCCGGCCGCACGGTCCCCGGCTGGCAGCCCGGCGACCCCGACATCACCATCACCGTCTACGGAACCCCCGCCCCGCAGGGCTCCAAGCGCCACGTCGGCGGCGGCGTCATGATCGAATCGTCGAAGAAGGTCAAGCCCTGGCGGCAGGACGTCAAGCAGGCCGCCCTCGACACCACCCAGGCCATCCCCGGCTGGCGCCCCCTCGACGGCCCCCTCGCCGCGTGGATGATTTTCACCGTCCGTGATCGCCCCGCCAGCAAACCCAGTTGGTGGCCCGCCGGCATTCCGTGGTCCAAGACCCTCATGTGGCGCCCTGCCTCCACGCCGGACCTGTCCAAGCTGCTCCGCTCCACCGAGGACGCCCTCACCGGCATCGTGTGGAAGGACGACGCCCGCGTCGTGGAGTACCAGCGCCTGGCCAAGCACTACGCCGGGGACGCGTCCGGCGGGCTCGACGTCCTGGGCAGCCCTGGCGCGGTCATCCACATCTGGCAGCTCAAGCCGGAGGTGGGCTGATGGGCACCGCTCACCGCCCCCACAAGCGCGCCGTACCCACCCTCCTGGCACCGGCCGCCACCTGGGAGGCACGCGCCGCCTGCCGCGGCGAAGACATCGACCTGTTCTTCCCCGACGGCGGCGGCCCCGCCTACGCAGCCGCCGCCAAACAGATCTGCTTCCGCTGCCCCGTCCAGACCGAATGCCTCCAGGCAGCCATCGCCGAAGACGCCACATACCCCGGCAACCCCATGGGCATCCGCGGCGGCCTCAACGGACGCGAACGCCGCGAACACGCCATCCGCACCGGACAGCTCCCCCCGACCACCCACCCCGAGGAGGCGACCGTCACCGTGACCACCGACCCGCACTCCGAATGCGGCACCCGCCTCGGCTACCGCCGCCACCTCGAGCTCGACGAGACCCCGTGCGACCCATGCACCGTCGCCCACACCGCGATCGAGACCGAGCTGGACCTGACCTGGTCGGCAATCCAGCCCGCCCGCGTCGAACCGCGCGGACCGCGGCCGGAGGCCCGGCAGATCATCAGCCCCTTCGCAGACCGGCCGCGCACGCCCAAGCGGGCCCCGCGCGAGAAGCAGCTGCCGCCGATCGGCCGCACCACGGCCATCGCCCAGGCCCCCGAGCCACCCGCCC